>SOIV01000319.1 GCA_004377005.1 Candidatus Aminicenantota bacterium
ATCCACAAATTTTTGTCTATTCCGGGGCAAACCAGAAAGGCATTATTGCCAGGATCTTTTCTTTATTCAGCAGCATAAATGCAGAAAGCATTTTTTCTAATCTAGAATCGAGACCGAGGTTTATTTTTGCCAATCTTCTACCGAAAAACGTATCAAGGAATGAGATTTTTTTGGGCCTGATTACGAGTCTAACTTCTTCATCGATTGGAATACCGGCCAGTTCTTTTGCCAGTTCAAGCGCGCGAGATAATCCTCCGAGCTCATCTACCAAGCCCCGTTCTTTTGCCTGACTTCCTGTCCAGACCCGACCTCTCGCAATTTTATCGACTTCTTCTTTTGATAAGGTTCGTCCCTCTGCGACTTTTGTCAGGAATTTATCATAAACCCACAGAATTTCTTTTTTAAGGAAGTCCCTTTCTTCCCTGGTGAGTTTCTTATAAGTAGAAAATAAATCTGCCCTTTTCCCGAAGGTGAGTTTCTCTGAAGTTATTCCCAATTTTTCATAAAGTTTTACAAGGTTGAATTTTCCAGAGATGACCCCGATAGACCCGGTGAGGGTTTGGGGCTGGGCTACAATTTTGTGGGCGGACATGGAAACCCAGTATCCTCCCGAACCAGCCACATCGGACATGGATACAACAAACGGTTTTTCCTTTTTGGCTAAAGCTACTTCTCTCCAGATAATATCAGAAGCCACAGCCGAGCCCCCTGGGCTGTCAACCCGGAAGACGACTGCTGCAATGGATTTATCTTTCCGGGCCTTCCTAATCCAGCGGGCCGTCGTAGAGCTTCCCATTGATTGATAGAAACCTTCTCCGGTATGGATAAGTCCCATTCCGTAGATGAGGGCGATCTTTTTTCCTTTGTTTAAACCCAGAGATGACGGGTCAATCTTTAAGTACTGCCTGTGTGTGATTTTGCTTAGTTTTTTCCCTTTTTCTTTGAGAAGATCCTCGAATTCGTCCTCAAAAAGAAGGTCGTCTACCAACCCTGCCTCCAATGCTTTTTCTCCCTGGAAGAAACCATGATCAATCAGCGCCTTAATTTCTTCTTCGCTTTTCTCCCTGGCTTCTGCAAGCGCTTTTATGTAATGAGAATAGAGACTGCCATACAGGGATTTCAACATCCTTTTATGAGCTGGTGTGAATCCTTCTTCTGTGAACATGTTATAGGCTGTCTTGTATTCTTCTACATGTTCAATTTCAGCTTCGATGCCCAGTTTATCCAGGGATTTCTTGAAGAACGGAACATGTCCGCCGATTCCGTTTATAATAAACATACCCATAGGATGGAGAATAATTCGATCACAGGCGGTAGCGAGGTAATATTGTTTGTCGAATTCTACAGACTCATCTATGTAGGCATAAACTTTTTTCCCTGATTTTCTAAAATCCAGGATAGATTCTCTGATTTCGTTTACTTTTGCCCACCCGCACTGGATGTAGCCGAGGCGCAGAACAATGATTTTGACCCGGTTGTCAACCTTAGCTTTTTTGATGTTCATCCAGATATTGTGCAGCGAGAGAGAGGGAGCTTGTCCAAACATACCCGAAAAAAAGTCTCGGGGCGCCTGCTCTTGAATCTCTCCTGAAAGCTTGATTTCCAGATAAGAACGAGCTTTTACTGCGGGAGGTCTTCCAAACTCTAAATAGATGAAAGAAAAAACAGCTGCCAGGAACAAAAAGACAAATATTAAAATTATGATCAGCACATATTTTCCTCTTTTCATTTTTTCCTCCTTTTTAATTGCTTGAACATTTTCTAATAGAATATAGCAGAAATTAGGCTGTAATTGGAAGCATTTCCAAATCCGTGCTTGATCAATGGGGACGTTCCCATTAACTGGAGATGCTTACCACCATAATTTAAATATAGAATTTTTCGGGGAGATTGAGTATATTAGAAAACTTAAAGACAGTCATTGTCTGAAAATTCTTACCGAGACTCGTCTCATTATATCATGTAACGTTTGGAAAATATTTGTCTTAAAAGGATAGTGTCATGAATGCTCTTGAGATTGAAGGAATATCTAAAAAGTTTGGCGATTTCCATGCTGTCAAGAAATTGTCTTTTATGATTCCTTCGGGAACGATATATGGACTTCTGGGGCCAAACGGAGCGGGAAAAACAACCACAATTCGCATGGTGATGAACATTATCATTCCCGATGAGGGCTCTATCAAAGTCCTCAACCGGAGGATGGATGAAGAGATGAAAGAAAAGGTAGGCTACCTCCCTGAAGACAGAGGCCTTTATCCCAAGATGAAGGTCGGAGAGCTTCTTCTGTTTCTGGCTGAAATAAAGGGGCTCACAGGCAGTGATGCTAGGAAGAAGATCGATTTCTGGCTTGAGAGGTTCGATCTCTCAGATTGGAAAAGAAAAAAGGTTGAAGAGCTTTCGAGGGGGATGCAGCAGAAACTTCAATTTATTGTGACCGTCATCCATGAGCCCGAGCTTATTATTCTCGATGAGCCGTTTTCGGGTCTGGACCCTGTTAACACCAAACTTTTTAAAGATATCATGCTGGAGATGAAGAAAAAAGGTCGAACCATAGTCTTCTCCACTCACCGCATGGAACAAGTCGAGATGATCTGTGACAACATATGTCTTATAAATAAAGCTGAAAGGGTGTTGGAGGGAAATTTAAGCCAGATCAAGAAGCAGTACGGGAAAAATACAGTTATACTGGATTACGACGGCGAAGCAGATTTTATTAAAAAGTTTCCCGAGATTGAGAAAATCGATGACTATGGAAAATTCATGGAAATCAAACTGAAAGAGACGTCTTCCCCCCAGGATCTCCTCCCCAAGCTGGTGGGGAAAATCAGTATCAACAAATATGAAGTAAAAGAGCCAACATTGAACGCTATTTTCATCGAAAAAGTCGGAGGAAAGGAAATCAAAGATGAGGAAGATACTAGCAGTCATTAAAAGAGAATATATTCAGATGGTAAGGACCAAAGGCTTCATTATCGGCACTGTCCTGGGTCCGGTCGGCATGATTGCCTTAATCGTGGTTCCGATTGTTGTTTCCTCAGTTTCTGTGGAAAAGCAGGAAACCATAGGAGTGGTGGATTTAACAAATGAAATTTTTATGGAACTGGATAAGAAACTGGATCATAAAGACTATAGGCTCAAGGATGGGTTTCGCCGCTACGTCCTTGAAAAATTCGAGCCTTCTGCAGGCACTGAGGAGTTAAGGCACGAGTTAAGAGAAAAAGTGTTAAAGAAGGAGCTCTCAGCTTATATTTATATCCCTGAAGATGTCTTAGAAATTGGAGCTCGCGAATCAGCAGTTAGAGAGTCCGAACCGGAGCAGGAAAAAGTCGAATATGTCTCCGACCATACTACTGATTTTGAAAAGTTGAGAGCTCTCAATAGGGCTCTAAACAATGTTGTCATCGAAAAAAGATTGAAGAGAGAAGGATTGGATCCTCAAAAAGTCGCCCAGTATATCAAGCGTGTGGAATTACAACCCATAAAAATAACAAAAAAGGGAGAGGAAAAAGATACGGGGGGAACTTTTATGATTTCCTATATCCTGGCTCTTATCATCTATATGGCAATTTTAATTTACGGGCAAGTCATAATGAGGGGGGTTATCGAGGAAAAAAGCTCGAGGGTTGTGGAAGTAGTGCTTTCTTCTTTAAGGCCGTTTCAGCTCATGATGGGAAAGATTTTGGGAATCGGCGCTGTGGGCTTAACTCAATTTTCTATCTGGACTTTGTTTGGGATCGGTGCTTCCGTCTATGGTACATCGTTTATCCCTGCTGGGGCAAATTTTGCTATGCCAAGCATTCCTGCCCATGTCTTTGTCTATTTTGTGGTTTTTTTCATTCTGGGCTATTTTCTTTTTGGAACCCTTTATGCAGCCATAGGCTCCCTGGTCAATTCAGAAAAAGAAGCCCAGCAGTTGGTTATGCCGGTAACCATGTTTTTGATTGTTCCGATCATGCTCATGATATTTATCATAAGGGCTCCTAACAGCTCGATCGCTGTATCGTTATCCTTTATACCGTTTTTCGCCCCGATTTTGATGTTCTTGCGCATCACTGTTCTTCTTCCTCCGTTTGGGCAGATTGGAGCCTCTATCGTGATTCTCATCCTGACTATTCTTTTTATGATATGGCTTACAGCCAAAATTTATCGAGTTGGGATTTTAATGTACGGCAAACGACCTAAATTTGCCGAAATAGTCAGGTGGATAAGATATAAATAGGCCTGCAATTATTATTCTTTATTAGCCCTCATGTTCAGGGGGAAAATGGGAATTATCATAAATTTATTTTTTTAGGGGTGAACCTTTTCGAGAATTGTTCCGTAATAAACTCTGAAGACATAATCATGAGGCCGGGAATGCAAAGATTAAAAAGAGATGATGAGGAAAATAAGGTATTGATTTGGCTGGAGTGAAAGAACCGGTTTCAGTTCTTTTTCTAAGAGGATCGCCAGAAAAATTTGAAATGGAAGAAAAGAGAGAGGTAGAACATGAAGACGTCTACATTCTTGTGGATAAAATCAAGGGAGGAGACAGAGAGGCTTTTATGACTTTAACCCGTCTTTACCAGAAGAAAGTTTTCTTGCTGGCTTTCTCTTTCTTTCGTAACAAGGAAGATGCTCTGGATATTGTTCAGGAAACCTTTTTAAGGTTTTACCAGAAGGTAAGAATGTTCCAGAGAGGGAAAAATTTTCAAAACTGGCTTTTACAGATTGCCAAAAACCTGTGTATAGATTATTACCGGAAAAATTACAGCAAAAGTAAGGAATGGGATAGGAGTAAACCCATAGATGAGATGAATTTGCCAGTTCAGAATTCGTATGATCCGTTGGGCTCATCAGACTTAAGAGAAATAATTTCTGCCTGTCTTAAAAAGCTGGCAGAGAAACAGAGGATGATATTTGTGATGAGGCACTACAACCAGCTTAAATACAGGGAAATAGCCCAGATATTAGATATTTCCCTGGGAACAGCAAAGTCTCTTCATTTTAAAGCTGTTCAAAACTTAAGGGGCTTGATGGCCCCCTATTTAGGGAGACAGCTATGATGGATTGTAAAAAAATTAAAAAAGATTTAGTAGCCTTCCTCTACGGAGAGCTTCGAGAAGATGAAAAAGAGCTTATGAAAGCTCACCTCGATGCCTGCCCCGATTGCAGGAAGGAACTGCAGCATATGAAAGAAGTCATCAAAGGAGCAGACTCTCTCCAGGAAGATATCGAGAAAGCCATGGCTTCTGTAGATTGGGAAGAGCTCCCTTCAAGGATTACTGAAGCTGTGTTTGAGAAGGAAGCTCCTCTCCCTCGAGAACCATGGTTGGCAGGTATTTCAAGATTCTTCTTCCAACTCAAATTGAAGCCTGTTTATGCGGCTCTCCTCATAGGTGTTCTGCTGGGTTCTATTATTACTTTCATGGTTCTCAGGGCTCCTCTTCCAAGAGAGACAGAAGCAGGAGAATTCTTCGTGTCTCAAGACTTCTTGGAAAGAGTGGAGCTGGAAATGGCCAGGAGAGATACATTGGACTATCTTGAAGAGAGTCAATATCTGCTTTTGGACTTTATCCAATCTCCTTCTGAGAAATCGGCAGAATTCTGGCAGAGTGAATTTGCTTCCCGGAAGGCAAGAGGTCTTCTCGCCAAGAAAAAATACATCAGTCCTCAACTGGACAAATTTAAGATGGCCAAGGCGAAAGCGATCTGTGATCAGATTGAATATCTATTCTATGAACTGGTACAGATAAGCGCCCAGCTCTCAGAAGAAGAGGTCAGCAAAATCCAGAATATGATAGAAGAAAAAAAGCTTCTTCTTAAGATAAAACTATTGAAGAAAGAACTGGAACAAAGTGAGGTATAAAATGAGAAAAGTAATCATAAATATTGGAATTCTTCTCCTCGCCTCCTTGCTTCTTCAAGCATACGCTCAGGCACAGCCCGATGAGAAACTTTTTCAGGAAGCAAAGATCCTTATCTTTGATAAGGAGTGGAAAGATGCTCAAGAGAAACTAGAGGAACTCCTTGAGAAGTATCCGGACAGTGCGTGGTATTCCCAGGCTGTTTTCTACAGAGCTAAATGCCTTGAGGAGCGGAAAGGAAAAGAGCTGGAAGCATTGAAGGCATACCGGGACTATATCAAGCGAAAAAACCGGAGCAAAAGTTTAACCGAAGATTCGGAGCTTTCGATCATTGGCTTAGCTTACGAGCTTTACAAGGAAGGAAAAAGGTCCTACCTGTCCGAGATAGAAAAAAGGCTTTCCAGTTCAAACAGAGTGGTTAGATATTTTGCCGCCATCAGACTGAGTCAAGTTGAAGAGAAGAAAGTTGCGTCCAGAGCAGTTCCTGTCTTGAAGGAAATCATCGAGAAAGAAAAGGATGATGAGCTCAGAGACAGGGCAAAAATAGCGCTTCTCCGGGTTGATCCCGGTGTCTTGAAGGATTTAGAAGAGGAAAGATCCGTGAGAGGAGCAAGGTTATTGAAAATAAGAGTTTGGAAAGACGGTGAACTGACGCTTAAGATCAATATTCCCTGGGCTCTGGCTGACCTTGCGCTGGGCTCTATTGAAGAAGAAGAAAAAGCCTCATTGAAAAAAGAAGGCTATGATTTGGATACAATCATGAAAACTCTCGCAGAAGGCGGGACAATCATTTACATAGAAGATAAGGAAGAAGGAACCATCATCAAAATATGGATAGAATAATTAAAGGAGGTATCCGATGAAAAAAGTTGCAAGTTTAGTTTTAATCGTTTTTGTACTGGGTGTTTTTCTGCCTAATCTTCTTCTGGCAGATAGCAAGGATGATATCCAGACGATCAAGAAAGCAGTCAAGAAGAATCCGGACTATAAGGCCGGAGAGGAAGTGAAGTGGTTCAAGGTGCTTGTCACGGATAACAAAACAAAGAAAGACAAGGTTAAGATCACGCTGCCGATATCTTTAATTGAAACTCTTCTCAAGTGCGTCGATGAAGATGACCTGAAGATTGACAAGGATGAGTGCGATATTGATCTCAAAGAGCTGTTCGCGGAACTGAAGAGACTGGGTCCGACGGTTCTCATCGAAATTATTGAAGATGATGAAACAGTGAAGATTTGGTTTGAGTAAGGTCGAAATAAGCCCGTAAAAGTAAAAAGGGAAATGGAATATTATTCCATTTCCCTTTTTTTATATTGTTATAAATTTCCTTTTGTATTAAATATTGCCGTTGAAAATGGGGGCTGTCACCGTTTTTCATAAGGTGGATTTGATGATGGCTTTTAAGAAGTGATTAAAATCTCCATGGTTGTTTTTTGCATAATCAAGGATTTTTTGGTCATCTATTTGCCAGTAGCGATGGACTAAAATATTTCTGAAGCGGGCCATCTTTATGAGTTTATTGGATAAATCCTCATCTATAACCTTAGATTTATAAAGGTTTTCAAAACATTCTGCAAAACTTGAGGGAGCCTTGAATAATTTTTTTGCTGAAATATGAACACATATATTTCCACAGGCTTCAATCGATTCCAAGAGCAAATGCTTAATGGAGAGGATGTTTCTTTCATCCTCCCAGAACTCCTTTTCCGGTAGGGATGAATATTTTTTTATCTTTTCAATATTCTCTTTTATCTCAGTTATTTTTTGTTTTATTTTTTCGATATCGATAGCCATTGGTTTCTTAGGAGACAACATCGTGAATATACTGTAAGGATAATTCATAAAAATCGATATATTCTAAGGAGATATTCTCGATAAGATCTAGTCTTAGTTTCTCATTTTTACTGAATAGTAATATTCCATTTTTCAAAACGCTGTGTCGGAATCCTAAAGGCGCATAGTTCATTATTTGAATATCTATTTCAAAACCCGTTTCTTTTGAGAGATCAAGAGATAGTTGAAAAGAGTAATCAAATGCCTTTTGAGATATTATTTTTTCTTGGTCAACATAGACTGCTATGTCTATATCGTGGAAAGGATAATTATCCAGAAAGGATCCGTGGATATAGCTAAAGATTATTTCATTCCTTGAACTAAGTTTCTTTTTCAGGTTTTCAACTGTAGTTTCTTTGGATGTTATTTCTTTTTTCAAAGTGACACCTTTTTGGGCTATAATTTTTTGATTAAATCTATCACGTTCTCATCGAGAAGTCAAAATAGCATGAGATACGACCCCTTTATGTATTTATGTTTTTTCTGAACTTCTTCTATAAACTCAAAGCCTCCAAAATTGATCGCCCTTTCAATCTCAATTTCAGGAGAAAGCATCTGTTCCTCCCTGTCCCAAAAGAGTTCTTCTCTCATCGGCAAAACCTCAAAAAGAAATTTTTTATCTCTTTCCATTCTTTTGCTGAAATTATGGGATGATAAGTGAAAATACAAAAACAAGTAAAAGCCTATTTTCTTCTAACTCGGTTTCTTCTCATTTGAGCTGTCAGACTTGACTTCGCTATTATTCGTCGCTTTTGATGAAGGAGATTTATCTTGATTATCTTGCTGGTTTTCACCTTTTCTTTTTTCCACAAAGACGAAAGGTTTATCTCCTTCTCTTGGCGTCTGAACTTCTCCTTGTACAATGCAACCTTCAGCCATCACGATTTTAACGGTGTTGATATTACCGACTACCCGAGCTCCGGCCCTGAGCTCGACATGTTCTGCCGACATGATATCCCCGTTTATCTCTCCCTCGACAATGACATAGGGACTATTGATCGTTCCCTGAACCCTTCCTTCCCTGTCAACCCTGACTAATCCGTCGCATTTGATATCCCCTTTAAAATGTCCAGCGATAAGCAAACTGTCGCTTCCACTGAGTGTCCCCTTGAACTTGGTGCTTGGGGCAATGATAGATAATATTGATCCAGTCTTGTCTTCTACCCTTCTTTTTTTATCTTCCTTTTTTTTCATTTCTTTAGCGGGAATTCGCCTTATGCAAAATTATATAACATGCAATAGACATGTCAATGAAATATGTTAGGAAAATTTGGGCTTCCATTAAATTGATTTCTAATCCTGATTGTCTCGTTTTATATATTTGGAGAAAAAGTTCATGAGTATTAAGAGATAATATTGATTGCAATAGATTGCTAATTAGTTGAAAAAGAATCAGTTACGGGACATATTATTTTTTTTAAAAAAAATCTTATTATTTCTATTAATTTTATAATAAACATGCTATAATCTAATCAATTCCTGCTGTGCTGGCTGGGCAGGGTTACCCACCATTAACCCCTTTTGCTTATTTTTCCCCTTAACAGCCAGCATTTTTTATTTACTAATAAGTGGGGCCATAAGTGGGGTCAGGTCTTGTTTTTTGCCTGCCTCAAAAATCTCATACAAACACATTAAAATTTCATGGCAAGGATGAAAACGACAAAAATATATCCCCTCTTAAGGATGAGATTTCGCCACGCTCTCCTGCCCATCCATAAAAAGAGCGAGGTCGTCCGCAATCTAATGCATTAGTATAAATTGCGTTTTTATGAGTAAAGGCAAAAAGCAAAAAGCAAGACCTGACCCCACAAATATTTAAACTGTGAACAAGAGATAAATAAGAGTTAGAATTACAAATATGCTTGTTAGTCATAAATGGGGACTGTCCCCATTTTTTCTCATGAATGTTGAAAATATGGCCAATTTTAGATTGCATAATACGACAGTTTAGCTACCTGAACGGCATCCAGATAGTAACTGTGTTCTGAAATGTGTAGGTCTTTGTTCGCTTGATACCAAGAACTAGACACCAGTAATTGACAGCTTTTTTGCTCAGATTTTTGTTTCTCATTAATACATCTGCAAACTTCGTCAGGCCATGTTTTTTCTGAACTTCTTCTATAAACTCAAAGCCTCCAAAATTGATCGCCCTTTCAATCTCAATTTCAGGAGAAAGCATCTGTTCCTCCCTGTCCCAAAAGAGTTCTTCTCTCATCGGCAAAACCTCAAAAAGAAATTTTTTATCTCTTTCCATTCTTTTGGTGAAACTTTTCGAATTCTTTCCGATCGATCAACGATCATGATGGAATTGATCTCCTTTTCGGCATCATCAAAATAAACCATGCTAGTTTTCAAGTGATAATCATATTTCTTCTCAAGCTGATATTTTTTTTGAACGCGAATAGCAACATCCTCGAAGGTATGCTTAGTTCGCTGGAGTAAATAATACAAGTCTACAAAATCTCTGGCTGAACCTCTCTGAGCAAGAGAAACAGCTTTCATTGCTTCAATATCTTCAAATGATGCTAGGGGACACATAATCCCCTTACTTACTTTAAATAAAACTATATCAGACAAAAGTTGATATGGAAAATGAAACAATGAAAATTTTATTTTTTTGCCAGAAAGAAACAAGATTAGAGTTTCTTTTTCCATAATTTCAACATCCACACGGTCAAAACGCTCTTTCATTTTGAAAATAAGAGATTCGGACTTGAAAGATTTTGAAGTGAAAAAATCAAGATCAATGGATAAACGGTGTCGAAAATAAAAATAAAGGGCAGTCCCGCCTGCCAGGTAACTTTCTTGGGGAAGAATTTTACACTCTAATATTTGAATTAAGATTTTTTTAAGATTTTCAATCTTTTTTTTCCCGCTCACATAACAATTTTAACATCAATTGTTAATGATTGAAACAAAAAGAAAGACCTGACCCCATAAGTATTTAAACTGTGAACAAGAGATAAATAAGAGTTAGAATTCCAAATATGCTTGCAGAGATTATCAGGTAATTACCTTTTTCTCCTTCAATTTTGAAAATTCTAATTAATAGAAAAGTAAGCACGAGAGAAGCGGGAAATAGAATCAAAATAATATGAAATATTTTTTCCGCCATGATTACTTACCATGTGAATCTTATCTAAATATGTAATTCGGTGTCAATGAAAAAGCTGTCAATGGTTTTCCAACTCTGAAAATCAGCTTATATTCATTGACAAAATAACTTGCTGCTTAAATAATATTAGACCGAAAGGAAAAAGAGGGTGGCAAGACTATACGAATTTCAGGCTAAAAAGCTCTTGAAGGAAGGGGGGATTCGTGTCCCTGAAGGAGACGTAGCTTCCTCTCCTGCGGAGGTGCGCAAGATTGCTCAGAGAATAGGGAAACCTGTTGTTTTAAAAATACAGGTTTGGCTGACAGGAAGAGCAGGTTTGGGAGGAATCCAGTTTGCCGAGACCTCCGAAGAAGCAGAAGATGCTGCTAGGAAGATGTTCGGGATGAACGTCAAGAATTTTGTTATCGATAAGATCTTAGTCGAGGAAAAACTCAAGATTAAATCTGAGTATTTTGCGGGACTCGTTATCGATGACTCAAAAAAATCACCTTTGCTCATTTTCAGCTCAGCCGGAGGCACAGGAATAGAAGAGATTGCCCGCAGCCATCCAGAAAATGTTTCTCAAATTTCTATCGATGTTTTGACGGGCTTGAGAGATTACGAGGCCCGAAACCTCATCCGGAAAACAGGAATATCGGGTAAGCTTCTCCTTCAGCTTTCTGGTGTCTTGACAAAGTTTTATAGAGTCGCCCGCCGTTATGATGCCCGCTCAGCAGAGATGAATCCCCTGGTTCTGACAGAAGACAATCTGGTTTATGCTGCTGACTGTCATCTGACCATCGATGATTATGCAGTTTTTCGTCATCCGGAATTGGGCATCGAGGTGGCAAGAGAGTTTGACCGTCCGCCAACCTTATTAGAGAAAATAGCCTACCAAGTAGAGGAAAAGGATTACCGCGGGACATTTTATTTTTTTCAGATGGCAGAGGAAGTATCCAAGAAGGAAAAGCTTATTGGCTTTCATGGCGCCGGTGGTGGCGGTTCCATGATGTCCATGGATGCTGTGCTCACCAGAGGATTTAAGCTGGCCAACTATTGTGATACGAGCGGAAATCCTTCGGCGAGTAAAGTCTACCGGGCTTCGAAAATCATCCTCTCCCAGCCTGATATCCGGGGCTATTTTGCCTCTGGTTCGGGTGTTGCCAGCCAGGAACAATACCATTCAGCAAGAGGCATGGTGAAAGCTTTTAATGAGGAGAAGCTCAGTATTCCAGGTGTTATCCGTCTTGGAGGGAATTTTGAGGAAAAAGCAATTGAAATCCTCGGGAATTATCTTAAGGATATCCCGGCCAAAGTGGAAGGATACGGCCGGGACGATTCGCCGGAGTTTTGTGCCCGGAGGCTGGAGGAATTAATCAAAGAAAATCAATCTATCTATCATGAGGTAAAACCCGTTGTTGATCCTGCTCTTCCTCCAAACTGCTATTCTTTTGAGACTCTGACAGGGAAGCTTTCCATCGACCGTGAGAAGTGTCCGGATTGTCGAACAAAAGGCTGTATCGAGGCCTGCAAGGCTGAAGTCTTGAAGCTCGAAGACGGAAAACCTGTGCTTTCTGTCTCTCAAGAAGAAGCAAAGAAGGGTAAATGTACAGAATGTTTGGCTTGTGAGATTTTTTGCACGTTTCATGAGCAGGATGCTATTTTTATCCATCTTCCCATCCCCGGATTGAAGGAATACAGACAAAAAATAATTAAAAAGAATAAAGCATAAAAAAAAGGAAGATTTTGAGATCATGAAAACCTGTAGAAGCGAGAGTATATGATGGCCATACTGGTGAATGAAAAATCGAG
>SOIV01000099.1 GCA_004377005.1 Candidatus Aminicenantota bacterium
GACCCCAACTTAACCCCAAATTAATTCCAGCTTGACAACTTAAGTTCATAGGGGTTACATGTATACTCTTAATTTATTCCTAAGAGGAGAGGAAAAATGACAAAAAAATATGTGTACTTTTTCGGAAAAGATAACGCCGAAGGCGACAAAGATATGAAAGATATCCTTGGAGGAAAGGGAGCGAACCTGGCTGAGATGGCGGGAATAGGGCTGCCAGTCCCTGCTGGATTTACTGTTTCCACAGAAGTTTGTAGCTCCTTTGCTAAGTTGGGGAACAAAATTCCCTTTGAAGTTGAAGAAGAAATCCTTCTTAATCTGAAAAAATTAGAGGATATTACCGGGCAAAAATTCGGAGGTAAAGTAAATCCACTTCTCGTTTCTGTCCGTTCAGGAGCAAAGTTTTCCATGCCTGGAATGATGGATACAGTTTTGAACCTTGGTCTGAATGACAAGATGCTTGAACCTTTGACCAAAAAGAGTGGAGACAGGAGGTTCGCCTTGGATTGTTATCGCCGGCTAATTCATATGTTTGGGGATGTAGTCTTGGGAATTCCCAAAAGAAGATTCGAAGAAATCCTGAGAGAGAAAAAGAAAGAAAAAAAGGTCGTCAAAGATTTTGAACTATCTGAGGAGGTCCTGGAAGGGCTTATTTCTGATTATAAAAATCTAATCAAGAAAAATACAGGAAAAGAATTTCCCCAGGATGTCATAGAACAGCTACTGATGGCCATTTCCGCTGTATTTGAATCATGGAACAACCCCCGAGCCAGGACCTACCGTCGCTTGAATTACATTCCCGATGACTTGGGCACGGCGGTAAATATTCAACAGATGGTCTTTGGAAATATCGGAGAAAAATCAGCCACCGGAGTTGGATTTACCAGAAATCCTGCCTCCGGAGAAAAGGAGCTATTCGGCGAATATCTCTTTAATGCTCAAGGTGAAGATGTTGTAGCTGGCATTCGGACTCCTTTTCCCCTTGAATCCCTGGAGAAAGAGATGACAGCAGCCTACAAAGAATTAAAAGAAATTACAAACAGATTGGAGAAGCACTACCGAGATGTTCAGGATTTTGAATTTACGATTCAGGAGGAAAAACTTTACATGCTGCAGACAAGAAGCGGCAAAAGAACAGGGATGGCAGCTGTAAAGATTGCTGTAGATATGGTGGAGGAGGGATTGGTTAGTAAAGAAGAAGCTCTTCTGTTGGTAGAGCCTGAAGCTTTAAACCAGCTTCTCCATCCTGTATTTGATGCAGAGGAAAAGGGAAAACATCAGGTTCTTGCTCGTGGGCTTGCCGCTTCCCCTGGTGCTGCTGCAGGCCAGGTGGTGTTTACAGCGGATGAAGCTGTCGACTGGGAAAGAAAGGGGAAAAAGGTCATCTTAGTCAGGGAAGAGACATCTCCTGACGACATTCATGGAATGAGCGCTTCTCAAGGTATCCTGACTGCAACAGGCGGAATGACTTCCCATGCAGCAGTTGTGGGAAGACAGATGGGGAAACCTTCTGTGGTTGGATGCGCAGAGATAAAACCAGAGGAAGCAAAAAGATTCTTTAATGTGGGGAAAACGAAAGTAACGGAAGGGGAATGGATTTCAATTGATGGAACTTCAGGAGAAGTTCTTCACGGTCAGATACCAACCCAGCCTTCTGAAATCATCCAGGTCATCCGGGGAAACAAGAAACCTAAAGAATCTAAAATTTACCAGGATTTCACAAAATTACTTTCTTGGGCTGACCAGATAAGAAAATTAAAAGTTCGAGCCAACACAGATACGCCTGAGGATGCCAGGATAGCTCTTGCTTTTGGGGCAGAAGGCGTCGGCTTGGCCCGGACTGAGCATATGTTTTTTGCCAGGGAAAGGCTTCCGTTTATTACAGAAATGATCCTCTCTGAAACCGAGGAGGAAAGAAAAAAAGCCTTAAGCAAGCTTTTACCGTTCCAGAAGAAAGATTTTTATGGCTTGTTTAAAGAGATGAGGGGACATCCCGTAACCATCCGCACGCTCGACCCGCCCCTTCATGAATTTTTACCGCGTAAAGAAGATCTCATGGTTGAGCTAGCCGTGTTGAGAACTAGGAAGAACAAAGAGGAGGAGAAGAAAGTCCAAGAATTGGAGAAATTGCTGGAGCGCGTCAAAACCCTCTCTGAGTTTAATCCCATGCTTGGACACAGAGGCTGCCGTTTGGGAATTTCTTATCCTGAGATTATTGAGATGCAGGTTACCGCCATTTTTGAAGCTGCTTGCCAATTAGCAAAGGAAAAGCAAAAAGTATACCCTGAAATTATGATTCCTCTTGTTGGGACTAAGGAAGAGCTTGTCAACCAGAAGAAAATTACACTGCGGGTTGCCGAAGAAGTGATGGAGAAGAATAAGGTCAAGATTGAATATTCAGTAGGGACTATGATAGAGATTCCCAGAGCTGCCATCACTGCTGATGAAATTGCAGAGGAAGCTGAATTTTTCTCTTTTGGAACGAATGACCTGACACAGACAATTTATGGTCTTTCCCGTGATGATGGAGCTGGGTTTCTTGCTCATTATCTGGCTCTTGGGATCTGGAAGGATAATCCATTTGAGACCGTGGACATTGAAGGAGTGGGTGAGATCATGAAAATGGCTGTTGAGAAGGGACGAAAGACAAGGCCCGACTTAAAGATCGGTATTTGTGGTGTTCATGGAGGAGATCCACGTTCTATTTTCTTCTGCCATAAGATCGGCCTCACTTATGTGAGCTGTTCTGCCTATCAGGTTCCGATTGCTCGTCTGGCCGCAGCTCAAATTACTTTAATGGAGAAAGCCAAAAACTCCTGATAATTGGCCACGGGTAGTTGGAGACTTCAATATTTTATACAGAACCTTATTTCTCGATCTAAGAAGAGCGAAACAAGAATAAAGCGGAACACTAACGCCTTCCTAGCCTATTTCCTTTTTAAGCGACACCTAACGCCTGCCGGCTATCTTCTGCAAAATATTCTTAAAAATGTAAGCAGCCATTGCAGGATTAGCAGCCAGTCTTCTTTTACAGTAGGCTGTGGCATATTTCCATTTTTGGGCAAATGGAACATAAAGGCGGACAAGGATGCCGTTTTGAATAAGCTCATCCTGGAAGGCTCGCTTGGGGACACCCTTAAGCATCTGAACTTCGTATTGATCTTTTTTTATGTTCAGCTTTTCGGCAATGTCGATGGCTTCATTTATGACTGCTTCATCGTGAGTGGCGATCTCAGGGTAATGACCTTCCTTGAACAAAAGTTCAACCTGCTGAAGCAGCTTTCTCTTCATTTCAGACTTGCTCTGAAGAGCTATTTCTTTTGGTTCATTGTAGATGCCAATGCAAATACGGATGCGGGCGTTCAAACCCTTTAAGGATATTATGTCATCATCTGTGCGAAAAAGACGTGACTGCAGCACTGTCCCAAAAGTCGGATGATCCTTATTCAAAGCACGGAAGATATCCAGAGTCATATCGGTAAAGGAATTGTCCTCCATGTCTAGAGTTACCTTTATGTTATACTGCTCTGCTCTTCGAACAATTCTGCTGATGACTTCTTGACAGTTATCTGTACCACGGTGGCTGCCTAGCTGAGTGGGCTTTAAGGAAATGGTTGCATAATCCTGGCTACCCAGGGTATCGATAAGCCTTTCGTATACATCGACAGAGTACTGAACTTCCTCATCGCTTTCCAGCTCCTCACCCAGCAGGTCTATGGTGGAGCACACGCGCCTCTCATCCCATAACTTTTGGGCGGCATCCACTGCTGCTCCAATGCTGTCACCCGCCACATAAGGGTTGGCAAAAAGCTTGACCAGGGGAGTAGGGGCGAGGCTGACAGCGAATTTCTTTAAACCCATTTATGATACCTTCCAAACTTAAAAATCTTAAATTAGACTTTTATAAAAACTA
>SOIV01000024.1 GCA_004377005.1 Candidatus Aminicenantota bacterium
TTGGGCAAGCTCTTCTATTTTTTTATTGTATTCATCGGTTACTTCCTGAAGCTTATCATAACCCCAATATTTATCATCCTCAGTAATCTCTTTTTTCTCTTCCAGTTCTTCGATTTCTTCCTTGCTCTCTCTTCTCATGATGCGGAGAGCGGTTTTCTCATCTTCCAACATTTTTTTAATGTGTGTGGCTATTTCCTTTCTTCTTTCTTCATCCAGAGGAGGAATCGGTATTTTGAGTATTTTGCCGTCATTAATTGGATTTAGACCCAGATCTGCACTCCTTATTGCTTTATCAAGAGCTTCCAACAAGGATGGATCCCATGGCTGGACAGTGATCAAGGTAGGATCAGGAACTCCCAGCGTCGCCGTTTGATTTATAGGAGTTAAGTTTCCATAGTAGTCAACTTTTATATCCTCAAAAAGACCAAGATTCGCCCGGCCCGTTCTTAATTTACTCAGATCTTTTCGAAAATGATCCGTAGAAACTTTCATCTTTTTTTCAAGCTCTCTTAATATGTCTTTAACCATCCTTATTCCTTTCTAAAAGACTGAATAATAAGAAAAAACTCCTTGGCAATGGGTAGTTCAATAAATCCTCGTGCCAACTTTCTGGCCTAAAACTACCTTTTTTATGTTTCCTCTCCTCTTAAGACTGAAAATTATGATAGGCAACTTATTGTCTTTACACAAGGAAATCGCTGTCGTATCCATAATCTTCAATCCCTTCTTGATGACATCAAGATATTTTATAGAACTAAACTTTCTGGAAGTTTTGTCCACCAAAGGATCGGCTGTATAAACACCATCCACCTTTGTCGCTTTCAATATCACCTGAGCCTTGATCTCCAAAGCTCTTAACGCAGCCGCAGTATCAGTGGTGAAATAAGGACTGCCGATACCTGCGCTGAAGATGACAATTCTTCTTTTTTCAAGATGCCTTATTACCCTTCTTTTTATAAAGGGTTCAGCTATGGCTTTGATCTCAATAGCGGAGATGTGGCGGGTGAAAACGCCCTCTTTCTCCAGAGCATCCTGAAGAGCAATTCCGTTCATTATCGTAGCCAGCAGACCCATATAATCAGCTGAAGCCCGGTCCATCCCTGCTTCTGTTCCATTTATCCCGCGAAAGATATTCCCTCCACCGATCATGATGGCAACCTGAACTCCCAAATCATGAGTTTCTTTTATCTCTTGGGCGATAGATTTTGCAGTATCGAGATCAATCCCGTAAGGAGCATCTCCTAAAAGAGATTCTCCAGATAGCTTTAACAGAATTCTTTTATAGGCAGGCTTAATTTGAGGCATGATTTTATGTTATGGTTTACCCAGTTCAAACCGAGCAAACTTTTTTATGCGGATGTTCTCGCCAAATTTGGCAACATGGGAAGTAACGAGTTCTTTGATCGAAATCTTATCATCCTTTACATAGGGTTGATCCAATAAACAGACTTCCTCGTTGAATTTACCGATCTTGCCCTGGACGATTTTCTCTATAATCTCTGGAGGTTTTTTTGAATCCTTGAATTGCTCTCGAATGATCTCTTTTTCTTCTTCTAAAACCTCTAGGGGAATATCCTCTGAAGATAAGTACTCGGGCGCTGAAGCTGCAATATGAATGGCAATGTTTTTCACTAATTCTTTAAATTCATCGTTAAGAGACACAAAGTCCGATTCACAATTGACCTCTATAAGAACTCCTATTTTTCCGTTAAGATGTATATAGGAACCAACAATTCCTTCTGCTGTGTCTCGACTCATTTTATCCTTGGCGCGCGCGTATCCCTTTTTCCTTAAAATGACAATCGCCTTTTCTATGTCTCCCTTACTTTCCTTGAGCGCTTTTTTGCACTCCATCACTCCAATTCCTGTGCGCTGTCGGAGCTCCTTAACCATTTCCGCTGTTATATCCATCTCTTTTTCCTTGCTTAAGTACTTTTTTCAGGCTCAGTATAACCACCGTCTTTCTTTTCTTCCTCAGAAGATTTAGAGGGAGAAGGAGCCTGTTCTTCGGAGGGAGTAGCCTGGCCTTCCTCTGGAGGAACTACCTCTTCTTCTGGAGTAGCCTCTTCTTCTGGAGTCCCCTCTTCCTCTTGAGTAGCCTCTTCTTCTGGAGAAACCTCCTCTTCTTTTTTGGCTTCCAGGAGTTCTCTTTCCATTTTATCCTTTTTGCCCTCAATTATGGCTTCAGCTATTTTTGAGGTGAACAACTCGATGGCTCTGACCGCATCATCATTTCCAGGGATAGGATGATCTATGTTCTCTGGGTCTCCATTCGTATCAACCACAGCTACAATCGGAATATTCAGCTTTCGGGCTTCATTGATAGCAATCTCCTCTTTGGTGGAATCTATTACAAACAAAGCCCCAGGGAGTTCTAACATATTCTTTATTCCGCCTATATTTTTAGAGAGTTTCCTGTAGACCTTTTCCAGTTTCGACTGTTCCTTTTTGGATAACAATCCCCATCGTCCGTCCTCTTTCATCTCATCTAATTCAATCAATTTCTCCACGCTGCCTCTGATGACACTGAAGTTGGTCAGCAATCCGCCAAGCCAACGTTGATTGACATAACTGGATTCACACTTTAAAGAAAGCTCACGGATTATATCTTGAGCCTGCTTCTTCGTTCCCACCATGAGCACTTCCTTCCCACTCCCGGCAACACCTCTTATGAACTGGAGGGCATCCTTGAAAACTCTTATTGTCTTCTGCAAATCAATGATATAGATTCCATTCCTCTGGCCAAAAATATACTCTTTCATCTTGGGGTTCCACCTTTTAGTTTGGTGGCCAAAATGGACGCCTGCTTCTAAAAGTTCTTTCATCGTTACTGATACCAATGGATATTCTCCGTTTTATCTCTTATGGTACTGTGGTGCCTTTCGGGCCCCCAACAATCCATATTTCTTTCTTTCTTTAATCCTGGCGTCCCTCGTCAATAAGCCTGCCCCCTTAAGATTGGGCCTTAACTCCTTATTAAACTCAATCAAAGCCCTTGCGATTCCTAGGCGAATTGCTTCTGATTGTCCAGTTAGCCCCCCTCCGTTGACACGGATGAAAATATCAAATTTATTTTCTGTTTCAGTCAGACGAAGAGGCTGTTTGATGGTTTGCGTCTGACTCTCCATGTAAAAATATTCGGTGAATTGACGAGGTCTTTTATTCACATATAAAGTGATATCACCTTTTCCTGGTCGAAGAAAAACCCTAGCAACCGATGTTTTTCTCTTCCCTGTTCCGTAATACTGAATTAAACTCAAGTTTCCTCCTAAAACTGGTGTTCCTGGGGCTTTTGAGCCTCATGAGGATGATGAGAACCTCTATAAACCTTAAGCTTTTTATATACAGCTCGGCCGAGCTTGCCTTTGGGAATCATCCCCCAGACTGCTTTTCGAACAACATCTTCTGGTTTTGTATCTAAAAGCTCCTTCAATGTCTTGACTTTCAACCCCCCAGGGTAACCAGAATGAGAATAATACTTCTTCTGCTCCAGCTTTTTCCCTGTGACATTTACTTTTTCAGCGTTGATAACAACCACAAAATCCCCGCAATCAACAAAATGGGCAAACTCAGGCTTCCTCTTTCCCCGGAGCAAGATTGCTACTTCAGTGGCGAGCCTCCCGAGAATCTTTCCTTCAGCATTAATCACCCACCACTTCTTCTCGATCTCATCCTTTTTTGGGGCGAATGTTCTCATTTCTTTAAACCTTAGATACAAGCTCTTAGCCTGTAGCGATGCTCTAAAATACTAAATCTTAGGGGAATTGTCAACCTTTACTGAGGTAAAATCAATAGTTTAACGGTGACATCCGTTTTATCAATGAATCCAACTTTTGACTTTTCTTCTTTTTCTTGTATAAATTTTTACCAGCGCAATCCCGATCAAAAACCCACCTATGTG
>SOIV01000124.1 GCA_004377005.1 Candidatus Aminicenantota bacterium
CTGTCCATAAGAATCAGTTTATAATCCACTTTTCCGCTGAGACTGCCAAAGCAACCGCAGTCGATATCTATCCCTCTTAGAATAGTGACAGTGCTTAGGACTAGAAAAACTGCCAGGAAGCCTGAAAGGAGAAGAGCACTGGCAGAACGGAATATCCCCAAGATTAAGAATACCCCACAGATGACCTCTATCCACGGCAGGACAAGTGCCAGGAAAAAGGAAATTCCTTCCGGAAAAACTCTATAGTTCGCGATGTTCTGCGCGAATCCCAGAGGATCGATTATCTTTGAAACTCCAGCCCAAATGAACATTCCGCCCACAACAAGCCGGAAAGCAATGAGAATATATTTATTGCGGATCATTTTCCGAAGATACAGGCAGCCCTTCCCTCTTCCACTCAATCCAGCCGCCGAAAAAGATTTTGATATCTATAAGGCCCTTTTGGTGAAGAACCTTAGCTAATTCCAGACTCGAATTGCATTCACTCCCATCACAGTAAACGACTACGGTTCCTTCAGGCGGAAGGAAAATCAGGTCTAAGGCCTCTTCCTCCTTGTATTCCTCGAAAGGAAGGTTCACGGCTCCCAGGATGTGTCCTGTTTGGAAAGCCTCCTTAGGCCGGCTGTCGATAAAAAGGGCTTCTCCCTCTGAAAAAAGCCCCTCTGCTTCTCCTAGCGTGATGAACGTAATCGAAGAATATTTCTCTAAAGAAATAAATCCGAATTGAAAATCTCCTTGAAAGTATTTTTTTATCAAAGAGAAATTTATTCCAAGCCCTATGATTAAGCTCAAAAACAGGATGAGAACGATCTGTTGAAGAAGCCCTTTTGGCACCATTATGAAAAGATACTCAGGTATTTATTGAGCCCTTCTTTAAAAACGACGATAGCTCGCCTTAAATCTTGCTCTTTAAGCACATAGGCTATTCGCACTTCATCCTTGCCCTTGCCAGGCGTACAATAGAATCCCTGGGCTGGTGTAACCATAACGGTTTCTTTTTCAAAATGGAAATCTCGAAGCATCCAGAGGACAAAATGCTCGGCATCTTTTACAGGAAGCCTCACTATAATATAAAAAGCTCCCTGAGGTTTTTGGATAACAATTCCGGGGATATCTTTCAATCCCTCATACAAAACATCTCTCCTTCTCTCGTATTCTTCCTTGACAGGCTGGAAATAATCTAAACCCATGCGGTAAGCAGCAAGAGCAGCCTTCTGTTCCACAGTAGGAGGACAGAGCCTTGCCTGAGCAAACCTGAGGAGAGATTGATACAACTCCTTGTTTCGAGTTACCACTGCCCCTATCCGCGCCCCGCAGCTTGAAAAACGCTTGGAGATACTGTCGACCACAATAACCCTATCCTTTACTTCTTCGTATTCCAGGAGGCTCTTGTGCGTTCCTCCATCATAAACAAACTCTTTGTAGACTTCATCCCCGATCAAAAAGAGGTCATGTTTTTTGACGATAGAAATAACTCGCTCCAATTCTTCAGGCGTATAAACGGTCCCGGTGGGATTATTCGGAGAGCAGAGCAGAATCGCCCTTGTCTTTGGCGTTATCCTGGCTTCAATTTCCTCGGCTGGAGGAAGACGGAATCCATCCTCAACATGCAAAGTTAAGGGAGAAATCTTCACGTCAGCATAGCTTGCATATCCGTTGTAGTTGGTATAGAAAGGTTCGGGAATGATAATCTCATTGCCAGGATCAGCCACAACACAGAAAGAAAAATGAATTGCCTCAGAGCCACCTAAGGTGATAATCACATTTTCTGAATCAAGAGGGATGTTGTAAGAGACGAAATAATCAGCAATAGCCTGCCTCAGCTCCAAGAATCCCTGGGCAGGACCATAGCTTAGGACCTTTTCGTCAAAGCTATGAAAGGCATCCAGAATGGGTTGAGGAGTTGGAATATCGGGCTGTCCGATGTTTATGAAGTAAACATGAATTCCGCGCTCCTGCGCCTGATCTGCATAAGGCTTCAGTTTCCTTATGGGAGAGGGCTGGATTTTTTGACCCCTATTGGAAATATCCATCTATAGCTCCTTCCAAAATATGCAAGAATGGGAAAATTTGATTATTAGCCAAACGGAATATAGTTGTCAAAGTTTTTATTGCCATGGGAAAGAGATTCTGATATTTTTGTCTCGGTAATCTTGAGCGATTATGATCAAAGATTCTCAAGCACGAATAATCGACAAAAAAAACTGGAGTAACTACTATCTTTTCTCGCTGGAATCTCCCCGCATCGCCTCCCAAGCCCATTCTGGCCAGTTTATAATGATCCGTATATCTCATCATCCCTATCCTCTTTTGCGTCGTCCTTTCAGTATTCACTCCAAAGATGAAAAAAGTGTCGATATTTTCTTCCAGGTGTCTGGTTTAGGAACAGATCTTTTGAGCCAAAAAAAAGTCGGCGATATCCTCGACATTTTAGGCCCTCTGGGAAAAGGGTTTCACGGAGGAGCAAGCCTCAATGGAAAAGATGTTGTTGCTGCGGGGGGAGGAAGAGGAATTGCCCCTCTTTATTTTCTGGCAAAGGAACTCCGCTCCCATGGGGCTTCGGTCAAAATCTTCTATGGTGGAAAAAGCCTGGAAGACATCCCTCTCAAGGAAAAATTTAAACGAGAGAACTTTGACCTATACTGTTCAACCGATGACGGCTCGTTTGGATTTAAAGGATTCATCACTGAGTATCTTAAAATAGAACTCGAAAAGTTCACACCATCTCGTATATTTTCCTGCGGTCCCGAAGAGATGATGAAAAAAATCGCTCAATTTGCCGCAAAAAAGAACATCCCGGCCGAATTCTCCCTGGAATCTGTTATGGGCTGCGGATTTGGAGTCTGCTGGGGATGCGTCAAAAGGATAAAAAAGAATGGTGAAGAAGGATGGGTCAAAATCTGTGAAGAAGGCCCTGTTTTTTCTTCAGAAGAGATTGTCTGGACAGAAGACGAAAAATGACAGATCTTTCAATTGATTTAGGCTTCATCAAACTCAAAAATCCTGTTATCGCCTCCAGTGGGACTTTTGGCTACGGCCTTGAGTTTGCTCCTTTCATTGACTTGAACAAACTGGGAGGAATTGTTGTTAAGGGCCTTTACTTTTCTCCTCGTCCGGGAAATCCTCCTCCCCGCCTGGTTGAAGCTTCAAGCGGACTCATAAACGCAGTCGGACTTCAAGGTGTTGGTGTCAAAAAATTCTCGGAAGAAATTCTTCCCCAGCTCAGAAAATACAGCACAGCCATTATCGTCAATGTCTGCGGGGAAAAAGATGAGGAATATGCCTCTGTTGTTGATTTTCTAGATAAGGAGGAAGGTATTTCAGCTTATGAGTTGAATATATCCTGCCCTAATGTAGAGAAAGACGGCGTCTGTCCTGCTTTGGATCCTGAGACTACTTTTTCTGTCGTCAGCCTTGTTAAAAAAAGCTCGTCTCGGCCTGTCATAGCAAAGCTTTCTCCTAATGTAACTGATATAGCGGAGATCGCCCTCAGCGCTCAAGAAGCTGGCGCAGATGCACTTTCGCTGGTCAACACTTTCCTGGCCATTGCTGTGGACGTGGAGACAAGAAAACCAATTTTGCCTAAAGTCTTTGGCGGACTCAGCGGTCCAGCCATCAAACCCCTTGCCCTCAGGATGGTTTACCAGGTTGTGAACCGGGTAAAAATCCCTGTTATCGGTATCGGAGGAATCTTATCAGCCAAGGATGTGCTCGAATACTTAATCACAGGAGCAAGAGCAGTCGAGGTGGGGACGGCTAACTTAATCGACCCCGAGGCCACAGTGAATATCATTGAGGAATTGACAGAGTATTGTCAAAAGAACGGAATAGATAAAATTGAATCAATTATCGGAACGTTGAAAAAACCGCAGGGGCTTGATTAA
>SOIV01000299.1 GCA_004377005.1 Candidatus Aminicenantota bacterium
AATCAAATCCCTACAAAGAAATACTTATTTTATGGGTCCTATAACTTCTCGTGAGATGACCATGCGCTGAATTTCGTTTGTCCCTTCATAAATCTGAAGGAGCTTAGCATCTCTCATTAATTTTTCCATTGGAAAATCTTTCATGTATCCGTATCCGCCTAAAATCTGGAGGGCCTCAGTTGTTACCTTCATGGCTAAATCTGAACCATAAGCCTTAGCCATAGCTGATTCTTTACCGCAAGGCTTTCCTTGGTCCAGAAGCCAGGCTGCATGCCAGACAAGATGGCGGGCAGCGTTTATTTCCATCGCCATCTGGGCTATTTGAAAAGCTATATGTTGAAAAAGAGCAATAGGCTTTCCAAACTGAATTCTCGTTTTTGCATATTCAATCGCATACTGAAGAGCGGCTCTTGCCACTCCCACTCCCGCTGCTCCAACTGGAGCTCTTGTCTTATCCAGAGTCTTCATAGCTATGATGAAGCCTATCCCTTCTTTTCCTAAAAGATTTTCTTCTGGTACCTTGACATCCTCAAAAATGACCTCAGCTGTGTTAGAAGCTCTTTGTCCCATCTTATCTTCCACTTTTCCTATAGTTAATCCAGGAGTTTCGCGGGGAACAATGAAAGCGCTGATTCCGCGCATTCCTTTGTCAGGATTTGAATTGGCAAATACAACATATAGACTGGCTATTCCCGCGTTGGATATAAAACACTTAGAGCCGTTGATAACGTACTCAGAGCCAACTTTTTTCGCTGTGGTCTTCAGAGCGCCTGCATCAGAACCCGCTTCCCTCTCGGTAAGACAAAAAGCGGCAAAAGACATTTTTTCAGTATGAGGCGTTAGAAATTTCTTTTTCTGTTCATCAGTGCCAAAAAGAATAATCGGTGTGTAAGCTAAGGCATTGACCATCATCGTTGTATACATCCCAGCGCAACCAGCAGCAAGTTCTTCACTAATGACAACTGTATCAACATCGTTTAACTCCTCTCCTCCGTATTTTTTAGGGATTTTGCAGGTAAGAAACCCAACTTCGAAGGCTTTTTTCATGATATCTTCAGGAAATTCTTCTTCTTTATCATATTTTGCAGCGTTGGGTTTCATTTCTTTTTCGGCAAATTCCCGAGCCATAGCCTTAAGAGCTTCCTGCTCCTCTGTCAAACTAAAACTAATCACTCTCGCCTCCTTATTTTTTCTTATTGTCGATAATATTGAAGGATCGCAACTGTCATCAAGCTTTATACTGGAAACCTTTTCTTATGTCAATTTTTCGTCACTTCCAAACAAAATCTTTTCCCGGGCCATAACAAAAACAGGATTTTTTATCCTTAAAATATTCTCCACAATATCTTGAGAACGAATATTTTTATGCGGAGAGTGCTTTAAATAAAGGAAAAGTTTTTTCCTCTTCCTATCAAGAAATATTCCTTCGATGTTTCCATCCTTATTATCTGCTAAAAAATCATCAACTATTTTCTCCACCTTCTTGTAATCATCATTTGCAGAAATATTCTTTTCTTTACAGATTGCTTTTAAAGCGTCTTTTGCTGCTCGACTCTTCAAGTCAACTGAATAGACCAAAGTTTTCATCTCTTCATTCAAACGGGGTTTAAAAGTCTTGAACTTCTTCAAACTTAAAAATTTAACACCTGCAGGCAGAAATTTGTTTACGTGGGAAACAAATTCGTCGCCTTCAAACAGATACTGGGATTTGAACTCAATAATTTCAGCCTTCCCCTCCATGCCCAAAGGAAGGGCAGGAAGGTAAGATATCACCATTTTCGGATGGAAACCCTCTGAATGAACAACTGAAATGCTAGCTCTCCGGAAAGTCCTCTGGATAATATTGCTTAAGTCTAAATGAGATATGAACCTTGCATTTTTGCGCTTTGAATAGATTGCTCGATAACGAAAAATATTCTGAGCCTTCTTTCCAAAAAGAGAATAAGACGCTGAAGGAATTTCTATTTGTTCCTGAAATTCTCTCTCCAGTAGGGGCGAAAGATTGCATCCCTGACACAAATCACATTTATTCTCGAGACAGGATAAAGTTCGCTCTTCTTTTAAAGCCTTATCTACCTCTTGAAGTAAATGGGATTTTTTTATTCCTGTATCAATATGATCCCAAGGGAGAACTGCGTCTCTGTCCAAAGCTTCAAGATAAAGTCTATAATCGATATTTTTAGATTCAAAAGCTTTTTCCCAGATACGAAAGTCGAATAAATCGCTCCAGCTTTCAAAGCGAGCACCATTTTTCCACGATTGAAACAGGACTTGAGTTAGTTGTCTATCGCCCCGGGAAAAAACAGCTTCCAGAATCGAGTTTTTAAGAGAATGATTTTTGAACTTAATAAAGCGATACTTTCTCAAACGGGACTTAAGAAACCTGTGTTTTTCTTCCAGAATCTTTTCGTCTTCCATTTTAAGCCATTGGAAAGGTGTATGAGATTTGGGGATAAAGGATGTTGCGCTGATATTGATATTAGGAGGAGATTTAAGAATTTTGGATCCAATCCTTATCACGTCTTCCACCAAGCTCACAATTCCTTCTAAATCTTCATCTCTCTCAGTCGGCAGCCCAACCATAAAATAAAGCTTAAGTAGCCTCCACCCCTGAGAGAAGGCATTCTCCGAAGCCTCGAGTATCTCGTTATTTTTCAGACACTTGTTAACAACCCGGCGCAATCTTTCTGTCCCTGCTTCTGGAACCAGGGTAAATCCAGTCTTTCTAACTCTGGTAATGTTCTTAGCTACCTCTAAAGATAATCCCTCGGGACGCAAAGAAGACAATGAGAGGGAAACCTTTTGTTTTTCCAGTTCAGTCATTAAAGTCTCAACAACTTCACCGAGATAAGGGTAGTCACTTACTGAGAGAGAGGACAATGAAGCAGCTTCATAACCCGTTAGCCGAAGGCTCTCCAGCACCTTTTTCAGAACAAAAGAAGGACTTTTCACTCTGTGAGGAAAATAGATGCTCAATGCTTGGCAAAATCTGCATTTATGGTAACAACCCCTTGCCACCTCAACTGCTACTCTGTCAAAAATGACCTTAATATTTGGAACAACAATTTTTTCAGGAAAAGGGGCCTCATGAAAAGGAAAACGAATTCTTTTTTCAATCTTCTCTGGCACACTATTATCAGGTTTTACTGCCATAAGAAAAGAGTTTCGAGGTTGGTAAGTAGTGTATAAAGAAGGAACATAGACTCCCTTAATCTTGGCCATCTCTTTTAATACTGCACTTTTTTCTTTCAATTCCTCCTTCAGGGTTATGTATTTTTCAATGATTTCTATGAAAGCTTCTTCCCCGTCTCCGACCAGAAACAGGTCAAAAATCGGAGCTACAGGCTCCGGATTGAAAACAGCCGGTCCTCCTGCGATGATCAATGGATGTTCCAGATCTCTTTGCGCTGAAAAAAGAGGAATATGACCTAAATCAAGGATTGTCAAGACATTGGTATAATTGAGCTCATAGAGAAGGGAAAAACCCAAGACATCGAATTGATCAAGTGGAATTTTATTTTCGAGAGAATAAAGAGGAATATTTCGTGATCGAAGTTTTTGTTCAAAGTCTACCCAGGGAGCGAACACTCGCTCCGCTAAAATGGATGGATTGTCATTCAAAAGAGAATAAAGAATTTTTTGACCAAGATAGGACATCCCAACCTCATAAAGGTCAGGAAAGATAAGGGCAATTTTAGCTTTCACGCGGAGCGGGTTCTTTTTTATTTCATTCCACTCACCGCCTAAGTAGCGACCAGGTTTCTGGACTTCTTTCAGAATATTTTCTAAATCTTTCATCATGGAAAATTAGATTCCTACTATTTCATTTTATTTCTCTTGAATTGATTGTGCAATCGATAAT
>SOIV01000106.1 GCA_004377005.1 Candidatus Aminicenantota bacterium
ATTTTCTTTTGGACAACCCGGAATTCTGGACTTATATATAACAGGATTCCTCAACTTTTTTCTTGTCAATGCTTTTATTCTGAGATAGAATTTGTAAAATCAGGAGTTAAAGCCATACGAGAAAGGAAAAAAGTGACAAAAGAAAAAGATAAAATCAAAAAAGATGAGTACGAGAAAGCTCTATCTGCTTACAGTCAGGCCATGAAGCCCTTTCACAAAGGCGATTATAAAAAAGCAGATGAATTGCTTAAGGCTTTTTTAGATAAACATGGGTCTGAAAAAGAACTTGTTGATAGAGCTCGAATCTACCTCACGATTTGTGGAGAGAAACAGAGTAAAGAAAAAGTTCAATTGAAAACATTTGAAGACTATTACCAACACGGTGTTTTCAAAACAAATCAAGAAGATTATGAGGAAGCGCTAAAATTATTAGAAAAGGCTCGAGAGATGAAACCTAAGGAGGGCAAAATCCTCTACTTAATGGCCGATATCTATTGCTTGAAGGGGGAGAATGAAAAGTGCTTTGAACTTCTAAAAAATTCCATTCAACTCGATAAGTATTTCAGTATATTGGCCCGGAATGAGAGAGATTTTGAATCTCTTTGGGAGGATAAAAAATTTAAATTGATCACTAGAATGGTATGAGAAAAGGCTTTTTCGCTCTGATTTTAGCTGCGGGCAAGGGAACCAGATTCAAATCAGAAATAATAAAGGTCCTCCACCCCATGTTGGGGAAATCTATGCTCCGATTGGTGTTGGATTGTGTTTTCAAGCTCAGGCCAGAGAAAGTCTACGTGGTTGTGGGCAGTCAGAAGGAAGATGTTATGAAAGAAGCTCCTTCCAGTAAAGTCGAATTCCTAACCCAGAAAAGACAACTGGGAACAGCTCACGCCGTCCAGGCAGCAAAAAATGCCCTGAATAAAGGAAGAGAAAAGGATGTTCTCATCATAAACAGTGATTTACCCCTGATGAAACCTGAAACGTTAAGACCCTTATTGGCTCTTCACCGGAAAGAAGGAAACTCCCTGACATTTTTAAGCGCTGAGTTAGAAGACCCGTCAGGTTTTGGGCGTATTGTCCATTCTGGAGATAAAATTAGGGTCATTGAGGAGAGAGATGCCACAGCATCCCAGCGGAGAATAAAAGAAGTAAATGCTGGAGTTTATGTTTTTAAAATCAAAGATCTCCTTGAGGCATTACCCAAGGTTTCGAATAAAAACAAAAAGGGTGAATATTATCTTACGGATGTCACTGAGATACTATCCCAAGAGGGGAAAAAGATCGGTGTTCATAAGACAATGAATACTGAGGATCTTGTAGGAGTAAACAGCAGGTATGAGCTGGCTAAGGCGATAGGAGAGCTTCGGGAGAGAAAAATAAAAGCCCTTACAGAGAAGGGGGTAACTGTTTATGATCCCCGTACAACCTGGATCGACCTCGATGTTAAAATAGGACCGGAGACCATAGTCTATTCTTCTGTAATTATTGAAGGAAATTCTGTAATCGGAAGCGAGTGCCGGCTTTACCCGTTCGTCCATATTGTAGATTCTAGGGTAGGAAACCGTGTCAAGATTTTAGGCTCGACCATGATTGAAGAGAGCGTCATCGAGGATGAAGCTCAAGTGGGCCCTTTTACCCACTTCAGGCCTAAAACCGTCATTAAATCGAAAGCAAAAGTCGGAAATTTTGTCGAGATGAAAAACACAATATTCGGGAGGAAATCCAAAGCAGGACATCTTACCTATTTAGGAGATTGTGAGGTGAAAGAAGAGGTTAACATCGGAGCAGGAACGATTACCTGTAATTACGACGGCAAAAAGAAATATAAGACCTTTATCGAATCAGGAGTTTTTATTGGTTCAGGAACTGAACTTGTGGCTCCCTTAAAGGTGGGGAAAAAGGCCTACATAGGAGCGGGCTCAACCATTACCAAAGACGTAGCGCCAGGATCCCTGGCTGTAGCCCGAAGCAAGCAAGTTGAAAAGAGGGGCAAGGACCCCAGAAAAAAAAGCAAGTAATGTGCGGCATAATTGGCTATATAGGTCCTAAGAAGGTAGTCCCAATCCTGGTGGAAGGATTAAAGAGGCTCGAATACAGAGGTTATGATTCAGCCGGGGTTGCGGTGGTGGATGAAAATCAGATAAACATAAGGCGAGTCCACGGAAAAATCGCAGCGCTTGAAAAGAGCTTAGAAGAATCCCCTCTCGACGGAATATATGGAGTGGGTCATACTCGCTGGGCAACGCATGGGCGGCCTTGCGAAGAGAACGCCCACCCTCATCAGGATTGCACAGGTTCCGTGGTTGTTGTTCACAACGGAATTATCGAAAATTATCTTGCTTTGAAGAAGAAACTTAAAGAAGAAGGGCATACCTTTCGCACTGAGACCGATACAGAAATTATTGCTCATCTCGTTGAAAAATATTTTAAAGGCTCTTTAGAGGAGGCTGTTCAGCGAGCCGTTCAGGACCTCGATGGTGCCTATGCTGTAGCTGTCATATCATCCAAGGATCCTGAAAAAATCGTGGCGGCAAAGGTTGGCCCACCTGCTGTTGTCGGTTTAGGCGAAAAAGAGTTTTTTATCTCTTCTGACATCAATCCTCTTCTCAGCTACACCCAGAAAGTTGTTTTTCTCGATGACGGGGAGATGGCCGTAATCGAGCCAAAGGGAGCGAAGTTTTTCGATTTCAAGGGAGAGGTACTGGAAAAAAAAGTGCATCATCTCTCCTGGAGTCCCCTTATGGCTGAAAAAAGCGGGTTTAAACACTTCATGCTCAAGGAGATATTTGAGCAGCCTCAGGTTGTGAGAGACACTCTTAAGGGCAGGGTATCCCTTGATTCAGGAAAGATATGCCTGGATGAGATTGGAGTATCTCCGGAGCTTTTTAAAAAAACGGAAAGAGTTGTGATTATTGCTTGCGGCACATCCTATCATGCGGGTCTGGTGGGCAAATATCTCATCGAGGCCATGGCCCAGATTCCTGTGGATATCGAGTTTGCTTCAGAATACCGCTATAGAGATTTTATCCTGGATAAAAAAGCACTCGTCATAGTCATTTCCCAATCTGGAGAGACCGCTGATTCTCTGGCTGCTCTAAGGATTATCAAAGAAAAGAAACCTCTAACTCTTAGCATCTGCAATGCGGTTAATTCCTCGATTGCGAGAGAGACAGATGGAGTTCTCTACACCCATGCCGGTCCAGAAATCGGTGTTGCAGCCACAAAGACTTATTCTGCCCAGATGGTAGCTTTGGCTCTGTTAGCAATGCATCTGGCCCAGATAAAAGGAAGAATTGATGAAAAGGCAAGTCTCGCACTTATAGAAGAGCTGGGAAGAATTCCTCATAAAATGGAGAAAATTCTCAATCAGGCCAAGTCGATTGAAGATCTAGCTTCAAAGTTTGTCTCCTTCTCCCATTTCCTCTATTTGGGACGTGGAGTCAGTTTTCCTGTTGCCCTGGAGGGAGCGCTCAAACTGAAAGAGATTTCATATATTCATGCAGAAGCCTATCCAGGAGGGGAGATGAAGCACGGCCCGATTGCCCTCATCGATGAGAACATGCCCACGATGGCCATAGTCCCCAGGGACAGGGTTTATGCTAAGATGTTGAGCAACATATCTGAAATCAAAACAAGAATTGGATACATCTTGGCCGTAGCTTCTGAAGATGATAAAGAGATTGAGGAAAGAGTCGATAAAGTTATTCCCGTCCCCTCAACAGAGCCTCTTTTCACTCCCTTTTTAACCACTCTTCCCTTGCAGCTCTTTGCCTATTACATAGGGGCGATGAGGGGAGCAGACGTTGACCAGCCCAGAAACCTGGCGAAAAGTGTTACAGTCGAATAA
>SOIV01000139.1 GCA_004377005.1 Candidatus Aminicenantota bacterium
AAGCAGCCACAAAAGCCCAAAGCCCCGGCAGCTTCCAAATAGCCATGCTCGATGCACTTTACACGATAGATGTAAAGCAGATGGAGGAAGGAGCGAAAATCCATACTCAATAGATAATTGCAGCTCTGTTAAGAATTACATTTTTTAATCTCTTCTGTTTTCGCCTTCTTATGTTTTTCCCCCTTTCAAAAAATATATTTGCTAAATTATATTATTTTTATTACATCTATTATATCTATCGTAAAGATAATATAAGTAGTATAATGGGGCTCATGAAAAAGGATCTCGTCCTTAAAGATGGCTCTAAAATTGCTATAATCGGTGGGGGTCCTGCGGGTTCTTTTTTCACTCACTTTGCCAAAAAATGGGCCTTCAAAAAAGGGATAGATGTTTCCATTATCATTTTCGACGGCAAGGACTTTTTACAGAAGGGACCTAAAGGCTGCAACCTCTGCGCCGGAGTCATAGCAGAAAGCTTGGACCAAAAGCTGAAAGAGGAAGGCATGTTTCTCCCTGAAAAAAGGATAATCAATAGAGTAGAGGGATACTGCCTTCATGTGGACAGCGAAAGCCTCCTCCTTTCCTCTGAGGAAAATGAGAAAAATACCATAGCAACAGTTTTTAGAGGTAATGGACCACGCTATTCAGTCTTTCCAGAAATAATAAGCTTTGATGATTTTCTTTTGAGCTGGGCCCAGGATAGAGGAGCAGAAGTCGTCTCCCAGCCTGTATGGGAAATAAAATTACCTGAGGATAAATCCAAGCCTATAAGTTTATACTATGGGAAAAAAGAAAATCTTCAAAAATTCGACGCAGATTTATTAGTAGGAGCCTTTGGAGTAAATACCTATTTGATGAAAGAAATCCAGAATCTTGGGTTTGGCTACAAACCTCCCCAGACTATAACTACTTACCAGGCAGAGATCAAATTAGGTAAAGAAGAAGTTTTTAAGCATTTCGGCAACACAATCCATGTCTATATGCCAAAATCAAAAGCTATCAGGTATGCTACAATAATTCCTAAAGGAGACTATATCACCATAACGTTAATCGGGAAAAAAAACGCCACAAAAGACATCTTTCAAGAATTCCTTAATCTTGAAGAAATTCGAAACAGGATTCCACCCCTTAAGCCTCACTGCTTTTGCAGTCCTAGAATAGTCGTCTCCCCCTCAAAAAATTCCTTTACTCATCGATTGGTGATGATAGGGGATGCCAGTTTCTCACGCCATTACAAAAATGGGATTGAATCAGCTTTTATTACAGCCCAACTGGCAGCAGAGACTGCATTCTGCACTGGGATTGACGCTTCTTCTTTTTCTTCCTCTTACTATAAGCAAGCGAAAAAGCTAATCATCCATGACAATTACTACGGCCGATTCCTTTTCTTGATCAATGATATAATTTCTTCCATACCTCTCCTAACTCAATCCCATTTATCCTTAGCCAAAAAGAAGGGGAACAAGGATTCCCCAAAGAAAATAAGGTCAATCCTCTGGAATATGTTCGCGGGCAACATTCCCTACCGTGACATATTCAAGATTCTCCTGGATTTTAAACTGCAAATTTCTCTTTTATTGAATACGTTCAAACTCCTTTTTACAAAATTAAAAAATCCTATTACGTATTTTGGCAAAAGATCTTCCGCATCAACTACGCTTGCTCCGCTCAAAAATAATAATGTGATTGTTATCATCGGAGGAGGTCCAGCAGGATCCAGCTGTGCCATAAAACTCAAGAAATTGGCCCTTCAAAAAGGAATAAACACCAGAATAATTGTTTATGAAGGCAAAAGATTTGAAAAGAAAAGCTACTATAACCAGTGCCTTGGAGTACTCTCTCCACCTTTAGACAAAATTATGGAAGGAGAATTAGGTATTCCATTCCCCTGGGAAATTATTCAGAAAAAAATAAACGGCTACTTTGTTCACTCGGATAATAATGTCATTAAACTCTCAGGTGAGCATGATCCCTCTTACGCCTGCCGAAGGGTTGAGTTTGACAACTACCTCTTTCAGAAAGCAAAAGAGATGGGAGTCGAGATTATCCCTGCTCGAGTGATTGATCTCGATTTCAGCTCCGATGGAGTTATGGTTTACAGCGAAAGTAATAATATAAAGGCTGATGTTGTTGTCGGTGCTTTCGGCTTGGATGATGGCATGGCCAAGATTTTCGAAAGGATAACTCCCTACCGTCAGCCAAAATTTCTCTCCTCCATTGTAACTAAAATACATCCGGGAGAAAAGGCCATGACAGAATTTGGAGATTATCTTTATGCTTTCCTTCCCTCTTCTCTTCCTCACGTCGAATTCGGCGCTATCACTCCCAAAGGAAACCATCTCAGCCTGAACATAGCAGGGAAAAAAGTTGATGCTGATATGTTGGACAAATTCATCAATCTTCCGTCAGTAAGAAAAGCCTTACCCGATAATTTAGATAATTTCTTGCCTCAACTCTATTACTTCAAGGGGAAATTTCCCACTCTTCCTGCCAAAGGTGTTTTAGGAGACAGGTATGTCATGGTGGGCGATGCAGCAGGTTTAAATCGGCCCTTCAAAGGGAAAGGAATTAATTCAGCGGTCATTACAGGGATAAGAGCAGCAGAGGTTATTCTCAATCACGGTATTTCAAAAGAGGCCTTTAAAGAGTATCTGAAGAGCTGCGCTGAGCTAACTGATGACATACCTTACGGAAAAATAGTAAGATATTTAACTATCCAATCCTCTAAATATGGTTTATTGGACGGTATATTAGAAACAGCTAAAAAAGAAAGTGCCATGAGACGTGCATTATTTAACATTGTCTCAGGCCAGGAAACATATAAAAAGATCTGGCAAGAAACAAGAAACTTCAAACTCCTTTCCAGAATATTCTCTAAAGTGATTATTAAAAAATTTCTTGGAGCAAGATTTTTGGCTTAAAAATAACATTAAAAGCACAAAACAAAAGAAAAGAAGGCTGAAAAATCAAAGATTCTGCTTTCAACAAAGCATTTAATCCCAATCGTGGATATGAGGCAAACCAGTTTGTTGAGGGAAAAATTCTTGTTGATAACTCAAATTAGAATTGATAAAATTTCCGATCAGCAACAATAAATCATTGAGCCATGATCATAGCTGAACTTGCAATCTTCCCTACAAGCGAAGGCGTATCTGTAAGTAAATATGTCAAGGAAGCCATTAAAGTCATTGAAAGCTCCGGGCTGAAGCATGAAACCGGCGGCATGTCCACAACCATCGAAGCTCCTGATTTGGATACCTTGTTCAAAATCATAGAAAAATGTCATGAAGCTATGGTGAAAATGGGAGCCAAAAGGATTCATATAGACTTAAGGGTAGACCACCGCCTGGACGTAGAAGCCTCAATCGAATCAAAACTTAAAGCTCTGAGAAAAAGATAAACTGATCACTCCTTAAAGAAACGCCTTAGACCTTTTCCCTTAGATGCGGCCTGGTGAGGCAAGTGGGACCGCCTGCCCCCTTCTTGGAAATTTCTTCTCCCCTGTACTCCCAAACTTCAATTCCTTTATCTTCGAGCATCTGTTTTGTCTGAGGATTACCAGAAATCATGATGCACTTTCTAGGGGAAACCGCAAGAATATTGCAAGCCATGGTCTCAAATTCAGAATCTGAAACCTCGAGGAGTCGGATGCCGCGGCGCAGGAGCCACTCTCTGAAGGGTACGGGAAGAAGTCTGGAATAAACCACGGCTAAATCGTGATCAACAGGGCTGATGAGGGACATCAAATGCAGGACGTCATCTGGCCCTTTCCAATGCGGTAAGGGAACGACAACGAATTCATCAACAAAGTCCTTGG
>SOIV01000224.1 GCA_004377005.1 Candidatus Aminicenantota bacterium
GAACGCCGGCCTGTCACGCCGGAGGTCGCGAGTTCAAGTCTCGTCGGCCCCGCCAGATATATCCTTTATTTTTCAATGGTTTTCCTCAGAGTACAGTTTGAGCCATAGTATGTTATTTTAGGTTATTTTTGCCCTTCGTGGCAAATCCCTCGCAGTATTTGTACAGCTATTAATTCATATGGATGACCAGCTGATGGAAGAAAGGAGCTGATTTAGAATGTAATTTGTATTCTACCAGCTATGCCAAAATTTAGCTTCATCTTTTTATTATCGAAATCATATTGAAATAACAAATTTGTGAAAGGAAATGCATAGAATTTAGCAAAAGTGCTGGATGATCTAACGGCCCAATTATTTTTGTTAAAAATACTCTTTAAAATAACAGGGACATTTAGGCCGATATGAAATCCAAGGTTGCGTTGTTTATTGTCACCACTTGGTGAATAGTCGATAGTGTTATAATTAATACCAAAAAGGAAATACTTTAGCACTGAATTCGAAATTCTTCCTCCCATTCCGGCAAATTTAACATCCAGAAAGAACATCATGCCATTGTAATCATTAATTAATCTTATATATTTTTTCACAAAACTTGTTTCTTTTTCCATTTCCAAATATCTGCTACTAGGAAAATAGCTCCAACGAAGGCCAATGAGCGAGTCGAACTTTGGGTATTTTTCGGTAAAATAGCCTAATCCCAGACCAAAAGCATTGAAAACAACATCTTCGTAAGAAAAACCGTAAGGCGTAAAAGCATCAATCATTTCAATTCCTGTACTCAGTACAAATATAGCCAGTCCTGATAATAATAAGGCATTATCATGTTTAATACCAATAAGCTCGTACATACTTACCATTGTCCGAAATTCCACATAACTGGCGTAGAAGTGACCAGCTTTGTCTGCGCCACCAGAATATGTTTTATTGCTAAAAAAACCTTCCCTCTTCATTTTCCACTTCCCAGTAAAACCAGATCTGTCCCACCACCAAACTGTACCCAGAGCCAGTATTGTTCCGACAGCTCCCCCCGTTATCAAAATAGCAGGAAGCAGATGATCGTCTTTATTTTCCTTTTTTGATGTTTCTTTCTTTGACTTGTGAACCGTAAGAATTTCCTCATTTAATGCCCCGCTGATATTTGAGACTAAAATTAAAAGACATAAAAAAATATAAAGGCAAAATTTAGGAAATTTCATTTGACATAGACAATAAATGTACCCTCTTCTCACCTGATCTCCTACTTCTAATATTTCGGATAAGATTAACACATTAAAAAAGACACAGTCAACCATGAAATGAGAACTTGTATCATAGATAAGAAAGGCGTTCCTCCGAACAGTGGAAATCGAGAAAGATGGAGCGGGATTTATCTAGCCGATAAAAAGCGTCCCCAAGTTGTAGATTGCCAATCCAATGAGGAGAGTCGATAATCCTACAACAATCATCCTGAATGCCTTGGGTTTAAACATCCTTTGATATTTTGATGTATACTTGGCAAGTATGAAATACCAAACTGCGCTTCCACAGCCACAGGCCAAAGCGAATAGAGCCGGTTGCCTGACGGCATGAGTCAAACCTTGATGGGCTGTGACAATACCTGCAACTGCCAGCCAAAAAGTATAAATTGTTGGATTAGAAACGTATAGCAAAAGGGCAATCATGACAGGACCGGAATGAGCCTTATAATGATTTTTGCGCGGGCTTTCTCTCTCAAAATTTTTGGACTGCTTGATGAGCTGCACGCTAATCACAATAAGCAGCACAGCGCCGATAAATTTCATTAAAGGGATTAATTCATCTATCGGTTGGGTGGCGTAGGAAATACCAATAATTGCGAAAAAACAATAAACGATATCCAGAAAAGATGCAGTCAATCCCACCGAAAATCCTCGTGAAAAACTGTGCTTGATCGATTGCGAAATGGCAAAAATATTAAGCGGACCCAGGGGAATGGCTGCTAAAAATCCAATCAAGAAGCCTAGGAAGATGACCACCGGAATTACTCTCTTGTCTTAAACCGAAGAAAAAATAGATCATGGTTAAAAATTTCTATTATTACCGAGTAATACTTTTTATTATTTTTCAACTTTATCATGCTGGATTTTATAATAAACTAAAGGTTAGAATCAATTAGGGAAATTTTTTTAATATTGCTATACAAAATTTGATTTTAAGTATAAAATTAGCAGCCCTTGTTATTTGGGGAAGATAGACCAAAATCATCTGGGAATTAAGGCATGAAAGTTGCTAAGGAAGGCTTGACCTTTATTATTCCTTTTGTTGGACTAGCCGTCCTTTTTTTAGTATTTGGCCAATGGTTCTTATTTGGGGCTTGTCTTATCATAGCTTCGAGTTTTTGCTTTTTCTTCCGTGATCCTAAACGAAATGTTCCACAAAATGAGAATTCAATTCTTGCTCCTGCCGATGGGAAGGTTATAAAAATCCAGAATATTGAATCTCATCCTTCGTTTCCTTCATCAGTGAAAATCGTTAGCATTTTTTTATCTCTTTTTGATGTCCATATTACCCGAGCTTCTATTGCGGGTGTTGTTGAAGGGATCGAATATATTCCAGGGGAGTTTTTTCGTGCCTACAAAGATGAAGCTGATCTGAAAAACGAATCGAATTCCATATTCATAAAGGGGGATAAGACAAACCTCCTTATCAAGCAAATCGTAGGATTTGCGGCGCGCAGGATAAAATGCTTCGTTAAAAAAAATGAAAGAGTCGAGAAGGGACAAAAATTAGGCCTGATGTATTTTGGTTCTAGGATCGATATATTTCTTGGGGAGGAAGTCCGATTAAAAATCCAATTGAACCAAAAAGTCAGAGCAGGCGAAACAGAAATTGGCGAGGTGAAGAATGAAAACGGATAAAAAGTCTGGAGAAATCTATTTGCTGCCGAACATCTTAACCCTCGTTAATGTCTCTTTTGGATTTCTTAGCGTTTTGGCCGTTTTTGACGGAAATTATTCTAGGGCAGCTTTCTGGATAGTCATGGCTGCTATCATCGATGGGTTTGATGGGATCATTGCTCGAGCGACGAGGACACATTCAGATTATGGCATTCACCTCGATTCACTTGCTGATGCTTTTTCCTTTTGTGCAGTTCCTACTATTCTCCTTTATTTCTGGGGTTTCAGGCCTGTTGCCCCCTCTGGCTCCAGCTTCTTTTTTAGCCTCATTTTTCTCATTGCGGCAATCTTGCGTCTAGCCCGCTACAATGTTCTCCAAAAGCAAAAACTTGATAGGAGATTTTATAAAGGGCTAACGACTCCTTCGGCTTCCTTGCTTATTGCTGCAATCGTTTTATACCATCCGCAACCTTTGAGTATAAAATTGCACACATTTATCCTTGCTTTTATTGTTATTGCCCTTTCTTTTTGCATGATCAGCAATATTAAATACAGGAATTTTTTAAGTTTCAATTTTCGTCATCGAATCGACATTCTAATGGCCTTTCTTCTAGCCATTCTGTTTATCTCACTATTCATCTATCCGAAGATTCTGCTTCTTTTCTATTTTTCTCTGAACGTACTATCTGGTCCATCAATGTATTTCTATGGTCTACTGAAAAATAGAAGACAAAAAATATTATCCTCAAAAGCAAAAAAAGAAAGTCTATAAGAAATCAGGGATACCTTTTTGCTGAATTCCAGCCTTTTGTGCCTAAATTATGACTGTTACTTCTGATTTACAATAATGCTCTGATTGAGTAATATCATTCTCAACAGGGTGCGCCCGTAGCTCAGCTGGATAGAGCGACGGACTCCGGATCCGTAGGTCGCAGGTTCGATTCCTGTCAGGCGTGCCAG
>SOIV01000329.1 GCA_004377005.1 Candidatus Aminicenantota bacterium
ATCCCTACGAGTTTTTTGACTTCCTTTACAAATTCAGGGATGATTTCGCGCTCTTTTAAGCTGCGGAATGCTTTACCTCTCTTAAACATCACACCTTTCCCTCGCCCGCAGGCCAGGCCTATGTCAGCTTCCTTAGCCTCCCCCGGTCCGTTGACCATGCAGCCCATGATCGCAACATCAAAAGTACTTTTTATCGAAGAAAGATGCTTCTCGATCTCAGCAACGATTTTAATAAAATCAACCTCACACCGACCGCAGACAGGACAGGAGATGATATTAAGACCTCGGGAGCGAAGCCCGAGGCTGGAGAGGATTAAATAGCCAACACGAACCTCATCTTCAGGAGGCGCTGTCAGAGAGACTCTAAGGGTGTCCACCAATCCCAGATTCAGAAGAAGAGCTAAGCCCACAGAAGATTTTACTGACCCGGGAACCAAACTCCCTGATTCTGTTATTCCAGCATGAAAAGGATAGTCAACTTTATCTGCTAAAAGCTTGTAGGCTTCGACTGTCCGGATAACGTCAGAGGCCTTCAGCGATATTTTGATATGAGGAAAGTCCATATCTTCCAAAATTTTCACATGTTTCAAAGCACTCTCAACCATAGCCTCTGGGCAGGCTTCCCCATACTTACGCAGCAAACCCTTCTCCAGGGAGCCTGAATTTACCCCAATTCTTATAGGAACAGCACGATCTTTTGCAGCCCGGACAACTTCTCTGACTTTCTCCTTAGAGCCAATATTGCCCGGGTTGATGCGCAAGGCATCAGCCCCCTTTTCCAGGGAAGCCAAGGCCAGTCTATAATCAAAATGGATATCAGCCACAAGGGGAAGTGATACCTGTTTCTTTATCTCTCCGAATGCTTCGACAGCTTCGTTATCCGGAACAGCAATACGAACTACCTCACACCCTACTTTTTCCAGTCTTTTTACCTGCGCTACAGTTAGTTCGATATCCTTTGTGTCTGTTTTTGTCATTGATTGGACAACGATTGGAGCGCCTCCACCGATAGCGACCTCTCCAATTTTAATCTGTCTTGTCTTCCGCCGTTTAATAGATGTTTTCGCGTTTGGATATTGAAAATTACAGGAATTGGAGTTATCTATTTTTTTCATTAGTAATAAATCCTATTTATATCCATAAGGTGGGCTTGATGAATCAAGCCCCTACAATCAACAACTCCTTTCTCCTCTTCTCTCATCTTTGTTCCTCTAAAAGTGCGGACTTGATGAATTAAATCCATACGATTCCTTTTATTCCTTAAAGTGCGGGTTTGATGAATCAAGCCCCTATAAAATTATTTCCAGAAAAGAAAACTTTCCCAACCTTTGGGAAGGTTTCTGGCGACATCATTCAGGATCACAAAGACAAACAAGAGAATGAACATAACAAATCCAATCTGCATCACAGTTTGTTTGACCTTAGCACTGAAATCTCTTCGGAATAATCCCTCCAGGCACAGGACAAGAATCTGTCCTCCATCCAACAGAGGAATAGGAAAAAGATTGATTATTCCCAGTTGGAGGCTGATGAAGGCGATAAAACCCATCAGAGCAAAAAAACCCATGCGGAAAAAAGTACGAGAGAATCTTGCTATTTCTATGGGTCCTGCGAGTTGCGTTGCCGATGCTTCTCCCGTAGCCAGGTCCTTCACATAATTGACAAGAACAAAGGCGAGCTTCCAATTCTCTTTAATGCCTCGACCTATGGCAGAGAAAAAGCCAAATTTCTTGAGTTCAGACTTCATTCCTGGCCCGATTCCTATTTTCCCGACTTTTCCATCGAGGCGAGGTGTAATATGGAAGGTTAAAATCTCTCCTTCTCTTTCGACAAGGAATTCAAGCTCCTTTCCAGGATTTTCTGCGACTACTTCCAGAAATCGATGATAATAGATATATTCGCCGTTAATAGCCAGGAAGACATCTCCCACTTTTAATCCTGCTTCCTCAGCTGGAGTTCCAGGGAGGATTAAAATTACCTGGACTAAAATCTTGGGGTAGAAACCAGCATAACCCATCGCAAATCTTGTCCTGCTCTCGGTCATTAGCTGAACTTTGAGTATTTCCTCTCCTCTTTTGTACTCTATGGTTATCAATCTTTTGGGTTTAGTTCCCACGGCTATTTCCAATTCACTCCAGGTTTTTGTCTTCCTTTTGTTGATGCTCAGGACTTCATCATTAACCTTTAAGTTAGCACCTTCTGCGGGAGAGCCAGGATCAATCCAACCAATTACAGGCTTCTGTTCCGAAAACTCAGGAACAGTAACTCCAACCATGCTGATAATCGAGACAAGCACCACAGCAAGAAAAATATTCATCAGTGAGCCGGTAAGCAAAACCAAGAATCTCTCCCACCTTTTCTTGGCCATAAAATCATGGGGAGCAAGCTCCCTTTTCTCCTCAAAGGCCTCGTCTCCAGAAAACTTAACGAAGCCGCCTATAGGCACAAGGCTGATCCGGTAATCCGTATCACCTTTTTTGATACCAAAGAGCCTTTTGCCAATACCCCAGGAGAAGACTTCTACTCTAATCTTCATGAGCTTAGCCATGAAAAAGTGTCCTAATTCATGAACGAAGACCAGGATGCCAAAGACAATAACGAAAGATAATAATGTTTCTAAGATTGTAAAAATTTTTGCCATTTCACGACCTTTTTTTCAGTAAATCCAAGGATACTCGCCTCGTTTCCCTGTCTACATCGAATATATCCTCTAAACTTTGAGCTTTTCTTTTTTGATGATTTTCGACAATTTCGGTTACAACATCTGAAATATCCATAAATTTTATTCTCTGTTCAAGAAAAGCAGAGACCACCACCTCGTTGGCGGCGTTAAGGGCAATCGGGAAACTTTCTCCTTCTTCCAATGCCAGACGAGCAAGTTTGATAATCGGAAATTTTTCTACATTAACTTCATAAAATTCTAAAGCTTTTATCTCGGATAAATCCAGTGAAGGCAATAAGGAATCTTCCCTTTCAGGATAAGTCAAAGCATACTGGATAGGAAGCTTCATATCGGTTGGACTGAGTTGGGCCAAAACAGATCCATCACTCATCTCAACAAGGGAATGAACGATGCTTTGGGGATGAATCAAAATCCCCAGCTGCCGGGGCTCGAGACCAAAAAGCCAGCGGGCCTCAATCAACTCTAATCCCTTGTTCATTAAAGTCGCTGAATCAATAGTGACCTTTTTGCCCATTTTCCACCGGGGATGATTCAAGGCTTCATCAAGAGTGATATCATTCATTTCAGAGGAAGACTTCGAGAAAAAGGGACCACCGGAAGCCGTCAGGATTACTTTCTTTACGTTTTCCATCTCTTCCTTGGCCAGGCACTGGAAAACGCCACTATGCTCACTGTCAACAGGAATGAGTTGAGCTCCGAACTTCCGGATCATATCCTGGATCAAAGGGCCAGCTACAACCATAGACTCTTTGTTAGCCAGAGCAACTTTTTTCCCTTCTTGCACTGCAGCTAGAGTTGGCCTCAAACCATCTATGCCTGTTATAGCAGAGATAACGATGTCATTTTCCGAAAAACTGGCCACTTCCTCTGCTCCCTCCTGAGCAAAAGTGACTTTAATGGATTTTCCTCTGAATTTCCGCCTGAGATCCTCGGCTTCTTCCTTTCTCTCTAAAGAGACAATTTTTGGCCTGAACTTTTCGACTTGTTTCTCAAGAAGCTGGGTATTGCGGCCGGCTGTAAGCCCCACAACCTTGAACCTATGACTGAGCTTATCGATGACTTCGAGGCTGCTGCGACCGATAGA
>SOIV01000107.1 GCA_004377005.1 Candidatus Aminicenantota bacterium
TTTACATTCTTTCGACAGAAGAAATCTCTTTTATAGCCGAAAGCTTTTTCATCATCGCTTCAAGATGTTTTATGTCTCGAATAATAATAATGAGCTTAATTTGAGCTTTCTTGTCTTCGGAAGTTGTCACTTCAGCCTTAGTGATATTTCCGTCTGACCGTGAAATGGCAGAGGCAAGTTTGGCTAAGACTCCAGGAGAATCTTCGGCTTTAATCAAAAGCTTTCCTTTAAAGAGGCCTTTTGGAGTATCCTCCCAGGAGACCTCGACCATGCGCTGGTTATCCAGAACTTCTCTTTCAACCAGGGGGCACCGCAGCGAGTGAACTGTTATTCCTTTTCCTGATGTGATGTATCCTATGATAGGTTCGCCCATGATAGGGGAACAGCATTTGGCTAAATGGACTCCCTTAGCCTGGATGACTGGCTTTGGCTTCTTGGCTACTTTTGTAACAACTTTTTTCAGGAATGTATCCTTTTTCTTTTCGATTTTTCCGGCGGGGAGGAGCTTTTCCATAAATTTTTTCCCAAGGACGATTTTCCCAAATCCAACATAAGCATAAAAAGTTTCCATCTTTTTAAGCCTCACATTTGCTACAGAAGAGAGATTCTTGAGGAGGTTTTCTTCTTTTAAAAAATCCGCGGGGACCTTATAATGCTTGATTTCTTTTTCCCACAATTTTTTCCCGAGGGCTGTATTCTTTATTTTATCCTGTAAGTTTAGCCAGCGTTTTATATTGTGTCGGGCTGTTGAGGTGAAGGCTATATTCAACCAATCTCGACCTGGAGTTTTTTCAGGGAAGGTTAAAATCTCCACTATATCTCCAGTCTTCAAGATTGTCTTCAAAGGTTCAATCCTGGCATTGATCTTTGCCCCTGCGCAGTGTAGCCCTATTTCAGAATGAATTTTAAAGGCAAAATCCAGGGCAGAGGCACCAAGGGGCAAGGTTACGACTTTTCCCTTAGGGGTGAAAACATAAACTTCTTCTGGAATGAGGTCTGTTTTTAAGCTTTTCAAGAATTCTCGGGGGCTCTTTTGCTCTTTGTAAAGATCGACCATTTCTCTCAGCCAATTCAACCTTTTGTCCTCTTTCATGATGTGGCGGGTATCAGTTTCCTTATATTTCCAGTGGGCGGCGATTCCGTTTTCAGCTAAATTATGCATGTCATGTGTCCGGATTTGAATTTCGACAGTATGTTTTTTTTCGGCGATGATTGTTGTGTGGAGAGATTGATAAAGATTAGGCTTGGGCATAGCGATGAAGTCTCGGAATCGATGGGGAAGAGGAGGCCATTTCTGATGAATAATTCCCAGGACAGCATAGCAATTCCTGACAGAGTTAGTGATTAGCCTCAGGGCCATGAAATCATAAACTTGGTCGAAGTCAGTATTTTGTCTTATCATTTTATTATGGACGCTGTAGAGCCTTTTTAATCGATAAGATATTTTAGCTGGAATATGATTAACTTTCATTAAACCTTCAATCGTCCGTTTGGTTTTCTTGAGCTCCTCTTCGGCCTCTTTCCTTTTGGGATCAACTAGAGAGGCCACTTTGAAATAGTCGTCTGGATCTACATAGCGAAAAGAGAGCTCTTCCAATTCGGCTTTTATTCGTCCCATGCCCAGTCGGTTTGCAATTGGGGCATATATCTCCAGGGTTTCCATGGCAATCTTTTTTTGTTTATCCTCAGGCAAAAATTTTAGAGTTTTTAAGTTGTGAATCCTGTCAGCTAATTTGATAAAAATGACTCTTAGATCATCAATCATGGCCAGGATGATTTTCCGGATGCTTTCTGCCTGCCTTGTTTCAGGCGATGATTCCTGAACACGGCTGATTTTAGTAGCGCCTTCTACTAAATGAGCTATCTCTTTGCCAAAAGCCTGCTGAAGCTCTACGGCAGTCACATCGGTGTCTTCTAAAACATCGTGGAGGAGACCCGCTGCTAGGGTTGTTTTATCTAATTTCATATCTGCAAGCATGCTTGCAACTTCTAAGGAATGACTCAAATAGGGCTCTCCGGAGCGCCTGGTTTGACCCTTATGGGCCTGGGCCGCAAAGACATAAGCTTTCTGAAGGAGAGTTATATCTTTCTCGTTATAAGAAGAAGAAACTTTTTCTAAGATATCATCAAATCTGATCATTGTTTAAATTATGGTTCTCCAAATGATAGCGTCGCTTCCTATCAGGGCATTTTCTTTTCCTGCTGCAGTATCCAGTTTACAGCATCAAGCAGGTTCAGAGCTACGTAAGCAGGCACTATCCCCTTTTTCTTAAGCTTGGGTAGCGCTTCTTGACCAAAACCTGTGAGGAGGAGTATAGGTTTGGCTTGAATATTGCGGCCAAAAAGGATATCTGCCACTTTGTCTCCTACCATATAAGAATTATTCATATCAATATTGAGGTCTGCAGCCGCTTTAAGGCCCATGCCTGGGTTTGGCTTGCGGCACCGGCAATTTTTTCTGTACCGCGGGATGGAGGAAAGGCGGTAGTGAGGACAGTAATAAACGCCATCAAAATGAGCGCTACGTTTGGCAAATGCTGCTCTTAATTTCCGGTGAATGTCACGAAGGTTTTTCTCGACAATAAGTCCGCGTCCGACTCCTGACTGGTTAGACACAATAACTGCTAAAAGCCCAGCCTCGTTTATTTTCCTTATTGCTTCGAAGCTGTAAGGATAAATTTCTATCACACTGAAAGAGTTGGGATACCCCACATCTTTGTTGATTGTCCCATCTCTATCGATAAAAACAGCTCTTTTTTTCATCATAAAAATTCCTGGCATGCCTCGAAGACTTCCTCGGGATCAATGCTTATCATGCATCTGTGATCAAAGGGGCATTCTCTGTAGCTGCATGGCCAGCATGGAACATCTTTCTTGATGACAGCTGCAGGTTGTTGGAAAGGACCGGTAAAGCTAGGATCAGTCGGTCCAAATATAGCTATAACTGGTATTTTTAGGGCATTCGCTATGTGCATGGGGCCTGAGTCATTCGTGATAAAAAGATCTGCGTTGCTGATCAAACCTGCGAGCAGCCGAAGGTTTGTTTTTCCTGTCAGGTTAAAGGGTTTTTTTGTCATTAAGGAGGCTATGGATTCAACCAACTTGGACTCACCTTTGGAGCCTGTAATGAGAATTTCCGCCTTTTTTCTATCCTGTAATAAAATGGCGAGCTCTGCGTAGTTTTCAGCGTGCCATCTTTTAGAAGGGCCATAAGAAGCACCAGGGTTGAGAATGATAAGGGGGTTTTTTAAATCAACATTTAAGGAGAGGAGCAGCTCCTTAGCTTCCCCCTTTTCTTCTTGAGTTACGGGCAGGGATATTTTTGGAGGGGAAGTTTTTAGACCCAGGCCGGAGATAAGATCCAGATAGTAATTTAATTGGTGGGAGCAGTTTTCCCCTTTCTTTAGCGCCACTCCCCTGGTAAGAAGCACTTTGCGGCCATCCGTAGAGTATCCCCATCTTTCAGGGATCTTGCCAAGATAGAAGAGAAGAGCTGAAGAGAAAGAGTTTGTAAGAAGGACTCCGATGTCAAAATGGAAGCTTTTTATTTTTCGTGCTGAGTCCCGCAGGTTTCTAAAGCCATCTATGTCTGGAAGAGGGATGATCCCCTTTATGAAATTATGAGAGGAGAAGAGATCTTTTACCCACTCTTTGGCAGCTATCCAGATCTGAGCTTGGGGAAAGTTTCTACTTAAACTATAAGCGGCAGGAACAGCAAGGATAGAGTC
>SOIV01000095.1 GCA_004377005.1 Candidatus Aminicenantota bacterium
GCATACCCTGTGCCTCGCATCTGCGGCAAACTCGATCCGTGAATAATCCAGGTTATTAATTCTAATTAATACTTCCCGGTGCTTCCAAATCCTTCTTCCCCCCGCGACGTTGTCTCCAACTCCTCTGTCTCGACAACTTTCACCTCAGTAACGGGCTGGACCAAAAGCTGAGCAATCTTCATCCCTTTCTCGATGACAAAGGCCTCGTTTCCGAGATTCACCATAACTACCCGAACCTCCCCCCTGTAGCCTGAATCGATAACTCCTGCCAACCGATGGACTCCTCTTAGGGAGATTCCGCTCTTATCCCACACCAACCCTACATAGCCATCGGGAACGGCCATTCTAATCCCTGTGGGAACAGGCTTGACCTCTCCTGCTTCCAAAACACAATCTATCGAAGAGAAAATGTCTAACCCAGCATCTCCTTTATGTTGATAAAGGGGGAGTTTGGCATCCTCATGAATTCTTTGAATTTTGAGTTCCATAGTTCAAACGCCTTCGATTCTGACTTCTGAAAAATAGGGCTCTGCAATCTTGGCTAATCCCTGAACCTCCTCCCGACGATAAGGCTTTTTTTGAAGATAATGACTATCCAGGGTGTTTAAGGGAATAAATTGCTGGAGCTGGTAAATCTTTGCGCCATTGAGCATCTGACAGATTTGTTTGATATCTTCTGGTCCTACCAGACCGGGTACCAAAGTAGTTCGGAAAACATATCCAAGGCCCGAATTCTTGATGATGTCCACGCTTCGCACAATGTCTTCTTCATTCACCGTGGCTCTGGTTACTTCTTGATATCGCTTCAACGGAGCCTTTACATCCATGGCGATATGATCAACGAGTTTCTTCTGGATGAGATTTTCAAGCCTTGAAGGAAAGGAACCATTTGTGTCGATCTTCACCAGAAGGTTCCTGTCTTTTATGAGAATAAGTAAGGTTTCTAAATCATCTTGAAGCAGGGGTTCTCCGCCGGAAATGCAGATGCCTTCAAGCCAGCCTTTTCTCGAATCAAGGAAGCTGAGGAAATAATCCAGGGGAAACGTGGGCAGAATCTCCGGTCGAAGCACCAGATCCGAATTGTGACAGAAGGGACACCTGAAGTTACATCCGCCCAAAAACACAGTTGAGGAAATATATCCGGGAAAATCTTTCGGGGAAAATTTTTCTAAGCCTTTGATCTCAACCAATCCTCTAGCTCCTTGCTATTATTTAACACGGTAACAACTTCCCCATTCTCCTGAAGGACCAGGGTAGGAATGATGATCGCTCCTTTATCATCGCGTTTGAGACAGCCTAAAAATTCTCTTATTTTCAACTTGCTTTCTTTCAAAACAAGGTTACATTCCTGTCCTTCAAGGTCGGCCCCTCCTAAATAGTTCTTTATTTCCTCGCATTTTGAACAATTTGGATAGGTGAAAAGAAAATATTCCATCGTCTAACCTATTTTTGAGTAAGGGGTTCTTTCTTGGAATTCCTGCTGCTTGCCGTCGTTCCAGGTGCTAACAGGCCTCAGGTAACCCACTATCCTGGAGTAAACTTCTGTCTCTTCCCCGCATTCAGGACATTTGGGGAACTCTCCCTTAACATATCCATGATTCCGACAGACGCTAAAAGTGGGAGTGATACTGAAATAGGGAAGTTTTGTTTCAGCAATCTTCCTGACTAATTTTTTGCATGTCTCCCTGTCAATTGCTTCAGGAAGAAAGGCATGAAATATAGTCCCCCCTGTATAAAGCGGCTGAATAGCCTTTTGATGCTCCACGGCTTCAAAGATATCTCGAGTTGCGTCCACATTGAGATGGGTGGAATTAGTGAGATAGGGATACTTCTCTGTTCCTGCAGTGATTATGTTGTGGTATTTCTGCTTGTCAATCCTTGCCAGGCGGTAAGAAGTGGATTCCGCCGGCGTTGCCTCCAAATTATAAATATTGCCAGTCTCCTCCTGAAATTTTTTGATCGCATCCTTCATGAACTCGAGGACTTCTAAGGTGAATTCCTTTCCTTCTGGAGTACCGATCCCTTTTCCCAGAAAATTCAGACAGGCCTCATGCATGCCGCAAATACCGATTGTGGAAAAATGATTATCAAAATGACCAAGGTAGACCATGGTGTAAGGCATCATTCCTTTGGCCATCATGTTGTTGACGACCTCTCTTTTGGTCTCAAGCGACTCTTTAGCCAATATCATTATATTTTTTAAGCTGGCAAAGAACTCCTCACGCGAGCTTGCTAAATAAGCAATTCTGTTGAGGTTTATGGTTACTACCCCTATCGAACCTGTAGAATCGCCTGGTCCCCACATGCTGCCAGGTCTTCTCTGGAGTTCCCGCTGGTCAAGGTTTAAACGACAGCACATGGCTCTTATGTCACCGGGATCCAGGTTGGTACCGATATAATTTAGGAAATAAGGGATTCCATACTTGGCTGTGACTTCAAAGAGAAGATTGGCGTTCGGAGAATCCCAGTCAAAATCTTTGGTTAGATTGTAAGTGGGTATGGGAAAAGTAAAAACACGACCCTTCTGGTCTCCTTGGAACATTAACTCCAGAAAAGCCTTATTGATCATATCCATTTCTTTCTGGTAATCTCCGTAGGTCGAATCCTGCTCTTCTCCCCCAACAATAACATTCTTATCCTTCATGTCTCCGGGAACTGTCCAATCAAAAGTCAGATTGGAGAAAGGAGTCTGCCATCCCCATCGAGAGGGAATATTCAACCCAAAGATGAGCTTCTGAATATCTTGTTTGACGCTTTCGTAGTCAAGGTTGTCGGCTCTGACAAAAGGGGCCAGAAAAGTGTCGACACTGGAAAAAGCTTGAGCTCCAGCAAACTCTCCCTGCATTGTGCCGATAAAATTCACCATATGCAGGGTTGCCGTTTCCAGATGTTTAGCAGGAAAAGAGTGGACTTGATTTGGCACATGACCGAATCCCTTTTTGAGAAGGTTCTCCAATGACCAGCCCGCGCAATAGCCCACAATAGGGTAGGAAAGGTCATGGACGTGGAAGTCTCCCTCCAAATGAGCCCTCTTGATCTTTTCTGAATAAAGCTGGTTGAGAGCGAAATTCGAAAGAACCTCACCGGAAACTCTAGCATTCAACCCTGAAAAACTCACGGTGCCTTCGTTGCTGTTCTCTTTTATCTTCCAATCGGCATCATTGATGTAATCCTTGATCAGTCTCTCCAAATTGATACCTGTCTTCTTTGCCTCCCTGATCTCTTTGTGCCTTTCCCTGAAAAGTATGTATGACTTAGCAACATCGTGATACCCTCGCTTCATAAGTACCATCTCTACAATGTCTTGAATCTGCTCCACAGAGGGAATAGTATAGCCTCCGAATTTTTCTTCCAGCATGAACGTCACAATATCAGAAACTGTTGTGGCAGCGCCATTATCTGTGAGTCCGTGAGATTCCATGGCCTTATAAACTGCGTTTGTAATCTTGTCCTGGACAAAATCAGTAATATTGCCGTCTCTTTTCTTTATTCTTGAAACTGTCCTCTCCATGGGTCGTCTCCTTTCTCTATATATATACAAATAATAAATTACTCATTTTTTCTCATTCTCCAACGGAAAAATGCCAGAATTAGCGCTCTATAATCCCTCAAAGAAAAAGAAAAAGGGAATGAAAAAAGTGCCATATGTTGTATATCCCTTGAATGAGAGATACAAAATATTGTATCTGCGACAAAAAATTTATACTCTACCATCTTCTTTGTCAAGC
>SOIV01000068.1 GCA_004377005.1 Candidatus Aminicenantota bacterium
ACAATTTATTGTATGAGATTGCCGCGCTACGCTCGCAACAACGGATTGCCGCGCTCCCTATGGTCGCTGTCAATGACACAGGGTCGAGAAACTTTGGGGTAATGCCAAATAGTAAAACATATCTTTTGAAAACTTTTCTAAGAGAAGGAACATGAGCAAAGAATTAGAAAACATTTATCGTAAAAGAGTCGATTTCTCGAAGCTTAAAACGGCCTTTCCTATACCCGATCTGCTGGCTATCCAGAAACTATCCTATGCAGAATTTCTTCAGATGGAGTTATTGCCTGAAGAGAGAAAAGACAGTGGATTGCAAGCTGCTTTTAAGGATTCCTTTCCTGTTTCTGACTTTAAAGAGACGACTCAATTGGATTTTATCAGCTATTCTATCGGCGACTGGGAATGTAAATGTGGCCGTCTGAAAGGAGTTGAAAACTCTAGAGGTCGATGCAATGGGTGCGGAACTCTTCTCCCTGCAGATGCAGAACTCACTGAAAGGGAGATTTGTCCCTACTGCGGCGCAATGAAGAAAATAGAAATTCAGCTCTGCGATCACTGTGGAGATAAGGTTGGCCTGAAAATGAAATACAGGCCTACGGAATGTCTCCAGAAGGGCTATACTTATGCTGTTCCGCTCAGGCTGAAAGTAAGATTAATCTCCTGGGATAAAGACCCTGAGACTAAAATAAAAAGGTTGAAGCATATCAAAGAACAGGAAGTCTATTTTGGTGAGATTCCTTTGATGACGGAAAAGGGGACGTTTATTTTTAACGGCATAGAAAGAGTTGTTGTTAGTCAGCTCCAGAGATCTCCTGGAGTTTTTTTCAGGCAGGGAGAGGGAAAAGGCTTTTATGTTGGGAAGATCATTCCTTACAGAGGAGCATGGGTTGAGTTCGAGTATGACAGCAAAAATGTCTTGTTTGTCCGCTTGGATCGAAAAAAGAAGTTCTTGGTGTCAGTTTTTTTGAGAGCTTTGGGATTTGGATCAGATGAGGCAATTCTGCGTCTTTTTTATGAGACTTATAAAATCTTCCCAGAAGGAGGCAACCTCTATTGGGAGCTTAACGAGAATCTCGTTGGCAAGATAGTTGGAGAAAACGTTGTTGATCCAAAGTCTAAGAAAGCACTGATTCAGAGCAAAGGAAAGATCAGCAACGAGCAGTACCGAAAGTTAAAAGAACGTAAAATCAAGAAAATTGCCTTGCTCGGAAAAGAATTTAAAGGAGCGTTTTTGCTTTCATCCATAAATGATTTGGTTAAGGCTAAGGAAGAAATCAGTGAGGATCAACTGGAGGAGCTAAAGAGTCTCAAAGAGCCTTTTGAAATATTTTTCCCAGAAAAGGATAAATTCGACGATATCATTGTTAACACATTGAAAAAAGATTCAAACAAAGATACAAATCAGGCCCTAGCTGAGATCTACAGAAAGCTCAGACCTGGCGAACCTCACACGATGGAAAGCGCTCACAATTTGTTCACAAATCTGTTCTTCAACGACAAGAGGTACAATTTCTCTCGGATTGGCCGCCTGAAGATGAATATCAAATTATCTATGGATCGTTCCTTAGAAGAGAAAACTTTGTCTCCCTTAGATTTTGTTGAGGTGATCAAATATCTGCTTCGTCTCCGTGGCGGGGAAGGGAGTTTGGATGATATTGATCATTTAGGAAATCGCCGTGTTCGTTCGGTAGGAGAGCTCGTAGAGAATGCTTTTCGCATCGGGTTGACTCGTATGGAAAGGACCATAAAAGAGAAGATGACCGTGGCTTCAGATTTGCCCTCAGCTATGCCTCAAGATCTTATCAATTCGAAGCCTGTTATTGCTGCGTTGAAAGAATTTTATGGAAGTTCACAGCTTTCTCAATTCATGGATCAGATAAATAGTCTAGCAGAAGTCACCCATAAGAGACGATTGAGTGCTTTGGGGCCAGGAGGATTGAGTCGAGAAAGGGCAGGTTTTGAAGTGAGAGATATTCAGTCCTCTCACTATGGCCGGATCTGTCCCATTGAAACACCAGAGGGACCCAATATTGGTCTGATTTCTTCTTTGAGTTGTTATGCTCGGGTGAATGACTTTGGTTTTATCGAAACTCCTTACCGAAAAGTCAAAAACGGGAGGATAATAGACTATGTGAAAATTCTTCATCCTGGAGTGAGTTCTCATAAAGTCGGAGAAATTGTCGAGAAAGACAAGCTTCTAAGAGATGTTGGAAAAACAAAAGATGGAAAAAGAAAGCAATTACCTGTAGTAGAGCCCTATTGTTTTTATTTGACAGCCTGGGAAGAGGAGCAATACAACATCGCACAAGCCAACGCTCCGGTTGATGAGAAAGGAAATTTTATCGATGAAAATATAAGTGCAAGACAAGCAGGTAATTTTAAATTTATACCACGTAACCAAATAAACTATATGGATGTTTCTCCTAAGCAGCTAGTTTCCCTTTCTACTTCTCTGATTCCCTTTTTAGAACATGATGACGCTAACCGTGCTCTTATGGGATCAAACATGCAGAGACAAGCTGTTCCTCTCATTAGGCCAGAGGCGCCTTTTGTTGGCACAGGGATGGAGCACCTTGTAGCTAAGGGATCAAAAGATGTCATCATCTGTAAGCGGACGGGAGTTGTTGAATTTGTCGATGCGGAAAGGATTCTGGTTCGTGTAGATGAAAAGGAAGACGCTAAGGAATACGACTTGGGAACAGACCTTTATCTCCTAATAAAATTTTTAAGAACAAACCAGAATACCTGCGTTAATCATCGACCTATTATCAGAAAAGGAGATAGAGTCATTAAAGGTCAAATCCTTGCGGATAGTTCTTGTACAGATATGGGCGAAATAGCCCTTGGTCGCAATGTTTTATGCGCGTTTATGCCTTGGAGAGGCTATAACTTTGAAGATGCCATCATTGTCAGCGAGAAATTAATTAAAGAAGACATCTTCACTTCTATTCATATTGTCGAGGAGACAATAGAAGCCCGGGATACGAAATTAGGTCCAGAAGAAATAACTCGTGATATTCCCAATGTTGCCGAAGAGCTTCTTAGTAATTTAAATGAAAATGGAATAGTGAGGACAGGAGCTCTCGTAAAATCTGGAGATATATTAGTCGGGAAAGTTGCGCCTAAAGGAGAAACTCAGTTATCTCCTGAAGAAAAGCTTCTTAAAGCAATATTTGGAGAGAAAGCTCTAGATGTCAAAGATGCTTCGCTTTATTGTTCTCCGGGGATAGAAGGCACAGTTATCGATGTGAGGATTTTTTCTCGACGGGGCATTGAGAAGGGAGCTCGGGCTAAAGCGATCGAAAAAGAAGAAGTAGCCAAAATGAAGAGAAACTTAGATGATGAAATAAGTATTCTCGAAGGAGAAAGATTAAGGAAGACAAAGGCTGTCATCAAGGGAGAAAAGATTGAGAAGGATCTGGCGGTTGGGGATCTTGTCTTAAAAAAAGGAGGGAAATTAGACGAAAAAATATTGAATAAACTGGAACCCGAAGTCATCTTTAAATTGAAACTAAAAGGGAATCCAGACCGAGATAAAAAAATAAGGGATATTGAGAAAAAGGTTAAGCGCCAGATTGAAGCTCTCAGATCCATATTTAAAGAAAAAGTTGATAGCCTCAAAAAGGGTGATGAGTTAGCTCCGGGAGTGATTCAAGCTATTAAAGTCTACATAGCAATGAAAAGAAAGCTTTCTGTTGGGGATAAAGTTTCCGGTCGCCACGGAAACAAAGGGATCATTGCCAAAATAGTTCCTGAAGAAGATATGCCTCGCCTGCCCAATGGAACTCCGGTAGAAATTGTCTTAAATCCCCTGGGAGTGCCATCGAGAATGAATGTTGGACAGATATTAGAAGCTCATCTGGGTTGGGCCGCTAAAGAGCTTGGCCTTTGGATTTCCACACCAGTATTTGATGGAATTTCAGAGCAGGAAATAAAAAGCCTTTTCGAAAAAGCAAATTTGCCTAAATCAGGAAAGGTTCCCCTTTATGATGGCATAACAGGTGAATTGTTAGACCAGGAGGTAACCATAGGTTATATCTACATCATGAAGCTCTATCATCTTGTTGATGACAAGATTCATGCCCGCTCCACTGGCCCATATTCTCTGATTACCCAACAGCCCTTAGGAGGTAAAGCTCAATTCGGCGGACAGCGTTTTGGAGAGATGGAAGTGTGGGCTTTGGAAGCTTATGGGGCGGCTTTCACACTTCAGGAGCTTTTAACAGTTAAGTCAGATGATGTGGAAGGAAGAGCCAAGATATACGAAGCTATAGTCAAAGGAGAGCTGGACTTTACTCCAGGGCTTCCTGAATCGGTGAACGTTCTCATTCGGGAGCTGCAGAGCCTCTGTCTAAACGTGGAGTTGGAGAAAGAAGAAGAAAAAGAAGAGATATTGCCCTGGGGAATTGATGTCCCCCAAATCCTAAAAGGAGATGAATAATGGATGCTAGACAGTCTATTGGAGGAAAGCCCAGAGTCGATTTTGACCAAGTCAGAATCAGTATTGCCTCTCCCGAAAAAATAAAAAGCTGGTCGTGGGGAGAAGTGACCAAGCCTGAGACAATCAATTACAGGACGTTCAAGCCAGAGAAGGACGGACTTTTTTGTGCAAAGATTTTTGGCCCTATAAATGATTACGAATGCCTCTGCGGGAAATACAAGAGGATGAAATACAGAGGCATTATTTGCGAGAGATGCGGAGTGGAGGTCACCAAATCAAAAGTTCGTCGAGAGCGCATGGGCAATATTCAATTGGCTTCTCCAGTGGCCCATATCTGGTTTTTCAAAGGGACACCATCCCGAATTGGTCTTGTGTTAGACCTCACCATTAAAGATTTAGAGAAGGTCCTTTACTTTGAATCCCATATTGTGATTGATCCAGGAGACACTCCCCTCAAAGAAAAGCAACTTCTTACTGAAGAGGAATATAAAGAAGCCAGGGAGAAATACGGAGACGACTTCAAGGTTTCCCTTGGAGCTGAAGCTGTTAAAGAGCTTCTTGATAGAATAAATATCAACAAAGAAGCCGAGGACTTAAGGCAGCTTATGAAAAAAGATGCTTCCCAACAACGAAAGCTTCGATATGCAAAGAGATTAAGAGTTTTTAAGGCTCTCAAAATGTCAGGTAATCGTCCTGAATGGATGATTCTGGATATCATTCCTGTCATCCCTCCTGATCTGAGGCCTTTAGTCCGGCTGGATGGGGGGCGTTTTGCCACTTCTGATTTGAATGACCTTTACAGAAGGGTCATAAATCGAAACAACCGATTGAAAAAACTGATGGAACTAAAGGCACCAGAACTTATCATTCGGAACGAAAAGAGAATGCTTCAAGAAGCTGTTGATGCACTCTTTGATAACGGGAAAAGAGGGAGAGTGCATCTTGGAGCCAATCGGAGGCCCCTAAAATCTTTAAGCGAAGCCCTGAGAGGAAAGCAGGGAAGATTTCGCCAGAACCTTCTTGGGAAGCGAGTCGATTATTCGGGAAGATCTGTTATCGTTGTTGGGCCAGAACTCAAGTTGAATCAGTGTGGGTTGCCCAAAAAGATGGCGCTGGAATTATTTAAACCTTTCATTTTTCATAAGTTAGAGAAAGAAGGATTGGTTCCAAGTGTAAAGGTTGCTAGAGAATGGCATGAGCAAGAAAGGCCTGAGGTATGGGACTATCTGGAAGAGGTAGTTAAAGAGCATCCTATTCTGTTGAATCGAGCACCCACTCTTCATCGCTTGGGAATCCAGGCGTTTGAACCAATTTTAATCGAAGGAAAAGCTATCCAGATTCATCCTTTAGTCTGTGCTGCATTTAATGCTGATTTTGATGGAGATCAGATGGCTGTTCACATCCCTCTTTCCGTTGAGGCCCAGGTTGAGGCTCAAACACTGATGCTTTCCACACAAAATATTCTCTCTCCATCTCATGGTAGACCTCTTGCCATCCCTAGTCAGGATATGGTTTTAGGCTGTTATTATCTGACCTTAGAAAAAAAGGATATGGAAGGAGAAGGACGCATTTTTGCTTCTGAGGATGATGTTTTATTAGCCCGTGAAAATAAAAAGATTAGCCTTCATGCACGAATAAAGCTGCGCTTTAATGGCTCCTTCATGAATTTATCAACTTATTATGATGATCAGGCAGTTATGGTTTGTCCTATCACTGAAATGCGTAATGAACTTATCGAGACAACTCCTGGAAGGATAATATTCAACAGTATTCTTCCTAAGGGAATGCCTTTTATTAACGGCATGCTAAAAAAGAAAGGGCTGGAGAGTTTAGTTTTTTACGCCTATTTGAAGGTGGGCCTTGAACCTACCATTGATATGTTGGACAAGATTAAGGAATTAGGTTTTAATCATGCGACATTTGCAGGCTTTTCTCTGGGGATAGATGATTTTATCATTCCACGAGAAAAACCTGAATTAGTAGAAAAAGCAGAGAAGGAAATCCAAAAGATCGAGAATCTCTATCGAGAAGGCACAATTTCAGCTGGAGAAAGGTTTAATCGGGCCGTGGAAATATGGGGCGCTGTTACGGACAAAGTATCCAGTGCGATGATTGAGAAAATGCGAAAGGTAAGCTTTGAAGGAAAGGAGTTGAATTCTCTGTTTGTCATGGCTGATTCTGGGTCAAGAGGAAACAAACAACAGATTCGACAGCTCGCTGGGATGAGAGGTTTGATGAGTAAACCTTCAGGTGAGATTATCGAAACTCCGATTGTTTCAAATTTGCGAGAGGGGCTGAACGTTCTGCAGTATTTTATCTCTACTCATGGAGCGCGTAAGGGTTTGGCTGATACAGCTTTGAAGACTGCGAATTCTGGTTATCTAACGCGAAAGCTGGTGGATGTTTCCCAGGAAGTTATTATTGATGAGCATGATTGCGGCACTCTGAAGGGGATAAATGTCACCGCCATTGTCGAGAATGGAGAACTTATTGAGCCTTTTGTGGATAGAATCGTTGGCAGAATCTCTTTAGAGAGAGTCCTGCATCCTGATACAAATGAGAAAATTGTAGATATGAATGAAGAGATTACCGAGGAGATTGCGCAGATATTTCAGGAGCAGGGTATTGAAAAAGTGAAAATCCGCTCTCTCCTGACCTGTGAATCTAAGAAAGGAGTGTGCAAGCTTTGCTATGGTCGCAACATGTCAACTGGTGCACTTGTTGAACTCGGAGAGGCAGCAGGGATTATTGCTGCTCAATCTATCGGAGAGCCAGGCACCCAGCTGACAATGAGAACATTTCATATTGGTGGAATTGCGATGAGAGGGGCGGAGAGGTCCAAACTTGAAGCAAAAAATGATGGGATTATCAGATTTAACAATCTTAAATCCGTAATTAATAAGGAAGAGTCTTTAATCGTTGTAAACAGAAACGCAAACATGGCCATCCTTGACCATCGGGGAAGAGAGATTGAGCATTATCAGGTTCCCTACGGTGCTAAGATATTAGTTAATGATGGAGAAGAGGTGAAGGCCCGGCAAGAGTTTGCTGAGTGGGACCCGTTTAACACGTTCATCCTGACTGAGGACACAGGAGTTGTGCGCTTCCATGATGTAGCTCTTGGAGTTACCGTGGAAGAGATACAGGATGAGTTTACAGGGTTGGTCAGCCGAGTTATTACTGAGCCGAAAGATGAAAAAATGCAGCCTCGGATCGAAATCATTGCTGCAAGAAAGAGAGATGAAAAAAATAGACCTGTAGTACTTAAAAAATATTTCCTTCCTTCTGGAGCAAATCTGGAGGTTAAGGACGAGGATAAAATATATGCGGGAGAGGTTCTGGCAAAGATACCGCGAGAAGTAGCTCGAACCAAGGATATTACTGGAGGTTTGCCTCGAGCAGAGGAGCTTTTTGAAGCCCGGAAGCCTAAGCAGCCTGCAGTTATTTCCGAAATAGATGGAATTGTGGAATATCGAGGTCTTGTTAGAGGCCAAAGGAAACTGATCGTTAAGAATGAGCGAGTTGGAGAAAAGGAATACTTCATTCCAAAGGGAGCCCATCTGAGCGGGGGTGAGGGAGAGAGGGTTAAAGCAGGAACTCCCTTGATGGATGGTCCTGTGAATCCTCATGATATCTTGAAAGTCCTTGGAGAAAAGGAATTGGCGGAATATCTTGTGCGAGAGATTCAGGCAGTTTACAGGCTCCAGGGAGTGTCCATCAATGATAAGCATATTGAAATCATCATCCGTCAGATGCTGCGGTGGGTAAAGGTTGAGGAATTCGGAGATACAGAGTTTTTAGTCGACGAGCAGGTAGATAAATTTGTTTTTCAGGAAGAGAACGAAAAAGTCATCAAAAAAGGCGGGAAGCCAGCAAAAGCAAGGCCTCTCCTTCTGGGAATTACCAAAAGTGCATTGAGCACAGAAAGTTTCATATCCGCTGCTTCCTTTCAAGAGACAACTCGAGTGCTCACAGAGGCAAGCCTTTATGGTAAAGTGGACCATTTGAGGCGATTAAAAGAGAATATAATAATGGGAAGGCTTATCCCAGCTGGAACAGGTTATAAATTTTATCGAAATGTGGAATTGAAGGCAGAAAAAGAAGAGGAAGTTGAGAAAGAAATAGACCTTCAAATTCAGAGTAAGATTTTGACGTAACTGCCTCAAAAACCTTGACATAGCAACCTGTTTCTGCTATTATCGCCAAGTTCGTTCCGAGGGATTTTTTCCTTAGAATGAGCAAAATTAACTCATTATAGAGGAGTAAGTTTATTGCCAACTGCTAATCAATTGATAAGAAAAGGCAGGACGCCAAAAAAATATAAAAGTAAATCTCCAGCTTTAGAGAGGTGTCCTCAAAAGAGAGGTGTGTGTACTCGAGTTTTTACCACAACACCAAAAAAGCCTAATTCAGCTATGAGAAAAGTGGCTCGAATTAGACTAACCAATAATATAGAGGTAACAGGTTATATTCCAGGAGTAGGCCATAATCTTCAAGAACATTCTATCGTTATCATACGAGGAGGACGAGTTAAAGATTTACCTGGAGTCCGCTACCATGTGATTCGTGGATCTCTGGATTGTGAAGGAGTGGAGGACCGGATGAGAGGAAGGTCCAAATACGGAAGTAAAAGGCCTAGAGAAAAGAAGGTTTCTTAATAAAGGAGTCAGGCATGCCCCGAAGAGGTACGGTAAAGAAGAGAAAACCTCAGCCAGACCATTTTTATAACAGTACTCTTATCTCCATATTCGTGAATAATATACTAAAGAAAGGAAAAAAGAATACAGCTCAAAAAATAGTATATACAGCCATGGAGAGAGTGAAGCAGAAGGCTAAGGAAGATCCCCTTAAAATGTTCGAGAAAGCTGTGGAGAATGTGAGGCCCGTGCTTGAGACAAAATCCAGAAGAGTAGGAGGAGCGACTTATCAAGTTCCGATAGAAGTATCTTTAAACCGATCCACCTCTCTGGCGGTAAGATGGCTGATCAGGTATGCACGAGATAGGGCGGGGAAGAGCATGGAAGAAAAGCTTTCAGCTGAAATCACCGATGCCGTGAACAATCGGGGTGGAGCGGTAAAGAAAAAAGAAGATATCCATAAAATGGCTGAATCAAATAGAGCTTTTGCTCATTATAGATGGTAGTCTCCAATATAAAAAAAGAGAATTTACCTAAAATTAAAATGGAGTGTAGAATTGACACGAAGGTATCCACTCAAAAAGGTCAGGAACATTGGGATCATGGCCCATATAGATGCGGGGAAGACTACCACAACAGAGCGCATCCTTTTCTTTACAGGCATTACTTACAAAATGGGAGAGGTTGATGAGGGCACGGCTGTTATGGATTGGATGGCTCTTGAGCAAGAGCGCGGAATAACTATCACTTCAGCTGCCACTACCTGTTACTGGGAAAACCACCGAATCAACATAATTGATACCCCTGGACATGTTGATTTTACGGCCGAAGTCGAGCGTTCACTAAGGGTTCTCGACGGCGCGGTTGTCATCCTTTGCGGAGTGGGTGGAGTAGAACCTCAATCAGAGACGGTGTGGCGTCAAGCTGATAGATACAAGGTGCCTCGACTTGTTTACATTAACAAGATGGACAGAGTTGGTGCTGATCCTGAAAAAGCTGTAGAACAAATGAGAACCAGGATCGCCGCTAATCCCTTAGTCATTCAGATTCCCTTAGGAAGAGAAGAAAAATTCAGAGGAGTGATTGACATCGTCGAGATGAAAGAAATAGACTGGGGGGATGATTTATTGGGAACAAAATTTGAGGTGAAGAACATTTCAGATGAATATAAAGATGAGGCCCAAGAAAAAAGGAATGGAATGATAGAGCAGCTTAGTGATATGGATGATCTCCTGATGGAGAAATATTTGGATGGCTCCGAGATACCCCCCGAAGAGATAAAGCAAGTTATCAGAAAGGCGACAAATTCTCTCCAGCTTGTTCCTGTCATCTTTGGAGCTTCGTTCAAGAATAAGGGCATTCAATCCTTATTGGATGCTGTTATTGATTACTTGCCTTCACCCCTGGATATTCCTCCTATCCAGGGCCATCATCCTCGTACTAATAATGTTGAAACAAGAAAAGCTTCAGATGATGAGCCTTTTTCAGCTTTAGTGTTTAAAATAACGAATGATCCTTATATCGGCTCTCTTTCTTTTATTAGAGTGTATTCAGGTAAGACAAAGGTAGGTTCTTCAGTATATAATGCGACAAAGGGGGAAGAGGAGCGGATCGCTCGCATTTTAGAAATGCACTCTAATAAAAGAAAGGATATTAAAGAAGTTTATACAGGGGACATAGTTGCCCTAGGCGCTATGAAAAATTTTTCCACCGGGGATAGCCTTTGTTTAAGAAATCATCCCCTTATCCTTGAGCAGATAAGATTTCCGGAGCCGGTTATATCAGCTTATATAGAGCCGAAATTAAAAAGAGAACATTCCAAATTAGCTGAATCCCTGGCGAAGCTCAAAAGAGAGGATCCCACATTCAAGATCAAGCAGGATCCCATGACTGGACAAACTCTTGTTTACGGAATGGGGGAGCTCCATTTGGAAGTCCTGATGGACCGGATGGAGAGAGAGTTTGGAGTGAGCGCGAATTTGGGAAGACCTCAAGTTGCCTATAAAGAGACGATTACAGCTCTTTCTGAAGGAGAGGGTAAGTATGTGCGGCAGACAGGTGGAAGAGGGCAGTATGGACACTGCAAGATTATAGTTGAGCCATTAAGAAGAGGAGTAGGATTTAAATTCGTTGATGATACGAGAAGTGGTGTTATTCCCAAGGAATTCATTCTTTCTGTAATAAAGGGCGTCAAGGAAGCCGTGGAAACCGGGGTTATAGCTGGTTTTCCGGTTACCGATGTTAAAGTTACGATAATCGATGGTTCTTATCATGAAGTTGATTCTTCATCCATTGCTTTTAAAATTGCTGGTTCTCTAGCTTTTAAAGATGCTATGTCTAAAGCGAATCCTGTTCTTCTTGAACCCATCATGAGCTTGGAAGTTATTGCTCCAGATGAATACCTGGGAGATATAGTTGGAGGCATCAATGCGCGGCGAGGCAAAATAGAGGAAATGGAGATGAGAAAGGGTTCGAGAGTGCTGAAGGCTCTTGTTCCCCTTGAAGAGATGTTTGGATATGCGACAATTCTTAGAACCTTGACTCAGGGAAGAGGGGTGTTTTCCATGGAGTTTTTTCGATATGGTACGATTCCTCCCCCGATTATGAAGGAAATAATCGCCAGGATTGAAGGAAGAATTCCGGTTCATAGGTGAAATATTAAATAAATAAAAAGACAAAAATGAACAAAAAATATTATAAAATGCATGAAAAAGATATTAGGCTGACAAAACCAAAGAATAGGAGGTAAAGGGAATGGCGAAGGCAAAGTTTGAGAGGACGAAGCCG
>SOIV01000035.1 GCA_004377005.1 Candidatus Aminicenantota bacterium
GCGTTTGTATGAGATTTTTGAGGCACGCAAAAAACAAGACCTGACCCTACTTATGAAAGTTTTAAAGGTCTGACCCAACTTTTCATGTTTATTTCTTTAAGAAGATGAACTTTTCTTGACAATTTATTTTTATTGATAATAATTAAGATGAAAAAAAACTTCAAGGAAAAGCAAAAATGCCAAAAAACAAAGAAATCCTCGAAGATCCAGCTCCAATCATCGAAGATGTTGAAAATCAATTAGAGAAAATTTTCAAAAAGAAAATACAGGAAATAGAGAAGGAGCTTGAAGGAAAGATTCAACAGGAGAAAGAAGAAGCGAAAAAGAAGATTAATCAAGTTGAAAAGGAGCTTGAGGATGAAAAAGAGGCTTTGATAAATTATCGAACTACACTTGCTGAGTTTGAAAATAATAAGGCAGATACTAAAAGTCAGATAAAAGAACATATTGACAAGGCGGTTCAATCCTTGACAGAAATAGAAACTCTGACTGCCCAAACACTCGAAGAGCTAAAAAAAGTTGGCGAGTTGAACCAGAAGCTTGAGGAATTCCATCATGCGACTGAAGAAAAAACCGCCATTTTGAAAAAAGATCTTGAAGAAAAATTCGGAATTGTGGCTGAAGACCTGGAGATAAAAGAACTTGAAGATGTTGATTTGAAGCGAGAGCTGGCAAAACTGAAGAAGATTAAAGAACTGTTAGGTCCTAAAGAAACACTCGAGCCTGTAACAAGGAAAACAAGAGAAAAAAGAAAAGCCGAAGAGGAAATCGAAGAATCAGAAGTGAGTAAAGAAGATGAACTTCATGTTGAGAAACCAAAGATGGATGAAGCTGAGGAATCCTCTTTATCTGAGGAGAATGAGGCAAAAGACAAGGAGCCATCGGCCAAAGGAGAATCGGAAAAGAGCATCTTAAGGGGTGAAACAGATTTTCAAGATGCATTCGAAACTCTTGCCAAGTTCCGGAAATCTGAAAGAGCCAAGAATGACGGTGAAGTGAGTTATTTTCAGAATAAGGATAAGATGATTCTGGACGGGGAGAGTTTTGTCTCAAACCTGAATAAAGACCTGGATGAGGCAAAAAAGCTTTTTACAAGACTCACTCAGGCTGAATCTCCAAAAGATCAGTTTTTTATAAAACAGGAAATCATAAGATATCAAAAGAGCCTCCGGAAAATTATATTGGGAAGTGTTCGACTGTGCGAAAAAGAAACCTGCTCTTTTCCTGAATATACCTTAGACATTTTGAATATGGATGTTCTCAAAGATATTCTTGAAAAGGTGAGCATGGAGAACTGGAGTAGCCAAGATGATTTCCATTCTTTTGATGAATTCACAAAAAAAATTAAAAATGCATATTATGAACGAATCACTCCGTGGGCTGCTTATTTAAAATCTGTGATTGAGGAATTAGGAATAGAGTAGGTTGGGCTGTCTTAATGGGGTAGAGATAAGCTCTCTTCTAAATCTAGAGAAGAAAAATAATCTTCCAGGATAGTTTTGTCTTCTGGGGAAAGATTTTTAAATTTTAATCCTGAGTAATAACGGAAAAAATTCTTTTCGACTTTTTCAGAATAGACAACATCCCCTTTAAACTGATAGGCTTTATCCTTCAAAACTATCATCAAATCAAGAGTATGTTCACGAGGAAGCTCTGATTCTGAGGAAATTTTTACTCCCACTAAACTTATGTTTATTGTCTGGGCCACGTTGCGAGCGCTATTTTCTTTGTATATGAGAATAGTAGAAGTATAGAATCTTTCGAATTTCCTTCTTTCCTGAAGGAGTTTTTTCTCGAAAGGTTTGATAACGCCTTCTTTTTCTAGCTCATCGGTTGCTTTGCCGTAATAAACACAGACTCTGTTTTTGACCATGGATGAATCTTTCTTCCTCCGTGCGCCTAAGGCTGCAGACTCTTTGCCCTTTGCTTCTGCCAAAGCAATATCCGCTTCATTAGCCATCTTTTTTAAATCACTTTTGGTGATCAACTCCAGGGAATCAATCCTCTCCTTTGTAAAATAAGTTATGCCAAAGCTCATAGTTAGGTTTTTTCTGGGTTGATATTCCTGGAATTTAAAATAATGTTCTTCGATATTTTTCCTTATCCTTTCCGTAAATAGGCAAGCTTCTTCGATGTCTTTTAATCCTGTGAGAAAGAACAAGAATTCTTCACCCCCATACCGGCAGAGAAAATCTTGATCTCTGGTCGAAGACTTAAGGGCCTTCGCCAACTCTCGAAGAAGTCGGTTGCCCGCTTCATGGCCATTTCTGTCATTATAGTTCTTAAACCAGTCGACATCACCCATCACCATTGCATATGATTCTTTTTCTTCGCGCCTCTTCCTCTGAGATTCTAGCTTCTGGATAACATTATCATAGAAAGGATCGGGACGCAGCAAACCTGTAAGGGCGTCATACTGAATCAGATTTAGTTTTGTGATGGCTAAGGATATATGCTCGGATAGGGTACGCATAATTTGCTCGTCTTCCTTTGTAAAACCTTTTTGGCTCGAGTTTTTGCGGTGTATTTTGTCGTAGACTTCCAGCACGCCTATGACTTCCTGGTCATGCATGATGGGGACACACAGTATGTTCTTCAAGGGAGGTTTAAATTGTTCCAAATATCTTTTAGACATCCGGATATCGTTTGATAAGTCAGTGATATTGATTTCCTGACGGTAACGGGCAACGAAGGCTGCAAAATCTTGCGAATCTATTAAGACGGTATGCTTTGAAATTTCAGGATGAAGCAAGAAAGCATCATCCCATACTAACGGTTTGAGGAATTTTCCGAGAGTCTCATCTTCATCCAGAATGTAAATTGAAATGCTACTGGCCCGGATAATGTCTTTTATTTCGTAGACAGTATCCAGCAGACTTGTAACATCGTTAGCTACATAAATATTCTTTAAAATCTCCTCTATTTTCTGCTTTTCCTTTTTAAACCATATATGTTTTGCCTCTAACTCTAAACGCTTTTCTAACTCTCTGATAATACTTTCATTTACAAAATTTTTAATTTCTTTGATTTCGGAGTAAGCATCCTTTATCTCAACTTTAGTCCGCTCAATATAATGTATAAGATTCTCCACTTCCATTTTGAGCAAGGAGTGTTCGGCCGCTTTCTTAAGAGCCCGAAGGAAAGCTTTCTCATCGCGTTCGTCTAAAAGGATGATATGATGGTCTAGATAGCGGTTCAAAGGCCATTCGCTAATTATTTCTTTAATTTTCTTTTCTTCACTGCCCGTGATAATGATACTCACTGGCTTTTCTAGTAACCCTTTAAGGGAAAGGTAACTGGCCAGAGAACAATCCACAACGAGCACATTGAAATCTATTGACTCAAGGAAGGAGATTGCTCTCTCAAGGTTGGAAGAAGAATGAGCAGTGCCAATTTTGCCGCATAACTTATCTAAAAGTGCTCTTTCTTCAGGATTTTTATTTAGAATGAGGATGTTTCCGCTGGTCATAAGTCCTGTTAAGAAGTTTTTTTATAGAATAACAATTTTTCTTTTATTTTGCTATCCAAACCCTGTATTTATAAAAATTTGTTCTTGATCAAGTCTGATCAAGCAACAATTTCTCTCTTTTCTTTTTGTCTTTTACCTGCGATAACCTTTATTTATATATCAAATAAAAAAGAGATAGTCAAATAAAGAGAAGCAGGCTGACAAATAAAAGCAGCTAAAACCTGGAAGCTCGAAGGAGGGGACAGAAAGAATATAAAAGATAGGCTAAAAACATTATAGCGCGTTTATCTTTTCGAGCTGTTTATCTTCTCCCATAATGACCAAAATATCACTGTCCTTTAAGACAAAATCTGCTTTAGGAACAAAAGTCGTTTTTTCTGGGATAAGCTCTTTGATAGCAATAACCTGAATACCGTACTTGTTTCTCAAATCAAGCTCTCGTAAATTCTTTCCGATAAATTTTTCTGGGGGTGCGATCTCCTGAATTCCAAAACCAGAAATAAGAGGAAGGTATTCCAGCACGTTAGGACAGCTCAACTTCAGAGCTGTCTTAATGGCCATATCCTTCTCTGGATAGATAGTCTCTGTGGCCCCAACTGATTCTAAAATTTTGGCATGATCTTCTGTCAGGGCTTTGGCCACTATGCGTTTTGTCCCCATCTCATTCAGGTAAAGAACAGTGAGTATAGAAGCTTCCATCTCCGGCCCTAAACTCACGATCACAACATCCATATCTTTGATTCCCAGAGCCTGAAGATTTTCCTTATCAGCAGCATCCATGTGTACAGCATGAGATACAAAATTCTTGACTTCGTCAATCTTCTCCTTATCTTCATCCACTGCTAACACATCATTTCCTTTCTCATAAAGAGTTTTGGCAATGTTTGATCCGAAGCTCCCAAGTCCTATCACTGCAAATTTCATAACCGAAGTCTCCTTTCCTGATTCTATCCTATCATAACAGTTTCTTCAACATACTCAAATCGCCCGTAGGCCTTCTGACGGCTGAAAGCATACAACAAGGTTAAGGGACCAATCCTCCCGATGTACATGGTTAGGATGATCACAATTTTACCCAGGCTGCTCAGCTTTGGTGTTATGCCCAGAGAAAGCCCCACCGTGCTGAACGCAGAAAAAACTTCAAAAAGCGCTTCCTTCATGCTTGCCACTGGTTGGGTAAGCAGGAGGATAAAAGAAGAGAAGAAAATGACGCATATGGCCAAAGTAATGACTGTGAAGGCCTTCATGACTGATTCCAGAGGTAGAGTTCTACGAAAAAGATTAACCGAATCCCTGGCCGTGATTTTAGATTTCAAGAATCCAAGTATCACTCCAATGGTACTTGTTTTGACACCTCCACCTGTTGAGCCTGAAGAGGCTCCTATAAACATCAGCATAATTAAAAGCAGGACAGCGGAGAAACTTAAAGAATTCAGGTCCATGGTGTTGAATCCGGCCGTGCGAGGAGTTACAACTTGAAAAATGGAAGAGAAAATCTTTTCTTTCAGGGTGAACATTTTTAACGAATGATTCCACTCAATCGCCAGAAATAGAACGAAAGAAAAAACCACCAGGAACGAAGTCAGGGTAAGAACCAACTTGGTATGGAGAGAAATTCTAGTTTTCCGTCTTCTTAAAACACCAGAAAAGGCTTCCTTCATTTCTTGAAGGGCTAAAAATCCCAATCCGCCGAGTATTATCAGAAGAAAGAGCGTGATATTTATCCATGTATCACTTCTGTAAGAAATGAAACTGCGGCTAAAAAGAGAAAAGCCTGCATTACAAAGAGCTGAGATGGAATGAAAAACTGAATAAGAGAGAGCCTTTTGCCAGGGGAAGTCTTTCTGCCACCGAAGAAAAAGAGAGAGAGTTCCTGCAGCCTCAAGAGTCAAAGCATATAAAAATATATTCTTGATGAGAGATTTAAAATCTTTAGGTGCCCCATGATGAAATCCCTGCTGAATGATGATCCTGTCTTTTATGGAAATTCTTTTTCCAGCAACCAAAAGAATAAGGGTAGAAAAAGTCATGATCCCCAGTCCACCCAATTGAAACAGAATTAGGATAACGGTCTGACCGAACGGAGTGAAGTACGTGGCTGTATCCTGGACAATAAGGCCGGTCACACAAACTCCGGATGTAGCCGTAAAGAGAGCATCAACGAGAGAAATATGGCCTGATTTTGTACTGAAAGGAAGAAGAAGAAGGAAGGTGCCTCCCAATATGGCAACAATAAAACTTATAGCCAGGAATTGAGCTGGCTGAAATCTCCTCTCTGCTTTAATAGGTTGCCTCCTTTTTAAGCCCTCCTCTTTGTCTTGATTTAGATATCAAATCTATTACTTAATCAAGATTTTGTCAATCGAGATCAATTGGGGTCAGCTCTTGACCCCAGATTGACTTTAACCCTGGCATATGCTACTTTTTTTAAGAGCTGCCGATGAACTTTCTAAAACTCATTATTGAGGCCAATATTGTAGTCCAACTGGTCATCCTCGTCCTTATTTTCTTCTCAGTCTTTTCGTGGGCAATTATTTTCTTCAAAAGAGCGACTTTGAAATCCGCCTTTTCCCAGTCACAAAAATTTCTGAAAGTGTTTCAAAAAAGCAATAATCTATCTGAGGTGAATAAAGCCTCTAGGAAATACCGCGGCAGCCCTCTGGCTTCACTCTTTCAGTCTGGATATAAAGAGCTCGTCTATCTGAGCAGATCCAATCCAGAACGGCCTCTTACCTTGGATAGGCTCGAAAGCGTGGAGCGAGCTCTGGTAAAGGCTTCAAACAGCGAGATATCCAAGCTGGAAAAAAGGATGAGCTTCCTGGCTACTACAGGAAGTGTAACTCCTTTCATTGGCCTGTTCGGGACCGTGTGGGGAATCATGGTTGCCTTCCAGAGAATCGGGATAGTCAAATCTGCAGGTCTTGATGTAGTCGCTCCCGGAATTGCCGAAGCACTCATTGCCACAGCGGCAGGCCTCTTTGCTGCCATTCCTGCGGTTATCGCTTACAACCATTACCTTCACCGCATAAAAAACCTGGTAACTGAGATGGAAGATTTTTCTCTCGAATTTTTAAGCATTGCCGAGAAGCTCTATGGCCCTTAAAGCGCGCCCGCCCTACAAAAGACGTCTCGGAACTTCTCTATCGGAGATAAATGTCACACCTTTTGTGGATGTCATGCTCGTTCTCCTGGTCATTTTTATGGTAACAGCCCCTATGATTCAATCTGGGATTAGCGTTAATCTTCCTCAAGCTGAAACAGAATCAACACCTGCAGAAGAAGGCCTAACCCTTACTATCACCAAAGATAAATACATTCACATTGAAAATTCTGTCATCAATCAATTTTTGCTGGAACAAAAATTGAAAGAATATTTCTATGGAAAAGAAAAGAAAATTGTGTTCATCCGCGCCGATGAGAGCCTTCCCTATGGTTTTGTTATGCGCATTCTTGATATTTCTAAAAAAGCGGGTGTGGAGATAACCGGACTTATAACAAGACCCATAGAACCCGACGAAAAAAAATAAAAATGATAGCGCTCAGCAAAAGCAATCTTGTATTTAAAAAGGCTGTTGTCCTTTCTTTCACTGTTCATCTGGCATTTTTCCTGTTTATTCTCCTCTCTCCTAATTTACAAAAGTCCTCAAGAGGAGAAATGATTCACTATGTTGAGCTTATCTCCTTTCCCGGAGGAGGTGCTGGAGGCGGAGGCTCATCCGGAGGAGGCGAAGAAAAAATTGCAGAAACCACCTTGCCAGAAAGAGAAACTTTAAGAGATTTAACCACACCTCAAAAGCTGCAGCAAGAGACAGTGCCAACCCTAAGACATCCAGTCGAAAAGCCCGAAAAGGAGACAAGGACAAAAAAAGAAAAAAAAGCTGTTATTCAAAAACAATCAACTGGAACCAGAGAGGCTGAAGCTGGCTCAGTCAAAGGAAAAGGCACTGGTCCAGGCTCTGGTATAAGGCTCGGCAGCGGTTTAGGCAGCGGCTCGGATACTGGATCAGCGTTTTCCTCCCAAATTGGGCTCTCCAACTTTCCCTTCACTTATTATCTCCAAATCATAATAGACAGAGTCTCAAACAACTGGTTCACTTCTCTTGTCGCCCCGGGAATCTCGGGCAGCTTCCAGGTAACTGTCCATTTTAAAATATACAAAAACGGCCAAATCTCAGAACTAAAAATCGAGGAGTCAAGCGGAATAAAGTCCCTGGATCTGTCCGCCTTTCGGGCCATACAAACATCGGCCCCATTTCCTCCCCTCCCAGGAGACTACGAGGATGAATATTTAGGAATATATTTGATATTTGAGCACTCAAAATGAAGATAAAGTGGATTTTATTGGGGGGAATTATTATCTTTCTTGCAGTATTAATACTCCATCCTCAGCAGGAAGTGGTTATAAGTATAAAAGAAGGGATGCCGGCCATTCCTCTGGCTCTCCCCGATTTCATGGTCCGTTCTTCCTCTCCTGAAACAAAAGCTCTTGCTCAAGAACTTCATAAGATCATCTCCGACGATTTAAAATACAGTCGGGTTTTTCAACTCTTGCCCAAGAGCTATTATAGCTATATAAGACCCCTGAATCCTGAAGAAATATTTTTTAAGGACTGGGAATCCATCCAGGCCAATATCCTTTTTGTGGGCGAGGTTCAGGAGAGCGACGGGAAAAAAATTCTGTTCGAGGGCAAGATTTATGACGTCAAGGCCGGAAGATTAATTTTTGGAAAGCGATATCAATCAGAAAAAGTCCTGCTCCGTCTGGTAGCTCACAAAATGGCAGATGAAATCATGAAAATCTATGGAGAAAGAGAACTTTTCACCTCCAAGATCGTCTTTATCTCCAATAGAGATGGCAACGACGAACTTTACATGATGGACTATGACGGCCACAACCAAACGCGAGTTACGTTCAACAAAAAACAGGACTATATGCCGGCCTGGTCTGCTGATGGAAAAAAGATCGCTTATACTTCTTACCGAAACAATAGGGCAGGCCTGTATATTTTAAATCCCTTTAAAGGAGAAATAACTGAAGTGGTCAGCAAAGGAACAAACTTTGCCCCAACCTTTTCTCCTGATGGAAAAAAATTAGCTTTCTGCTCTACTATGGAGGAGGGAAATCCAGAAATTTATGTGGCTACAAGCGAGGGCAAGAAAATAAAAAGATTGACATTTAACAAAGCAATTGACACAGCTCCTTCCTGGTCTCCGACAAGTCGAGAAATAGCCTTCACCTCTGACAGGGGAGGGACTCCTCAAATTTACATCATGGATGCCGAGGGCTCAAATATCAGGAGGATAAGCTTTGGGGGAAACTATCATGATGCACCCGCCTGGTCTCCCGCTGGAGGCAGGATTGCCTACGTTTCCCGTGTAGACCAAATATTTGATATATATGCCCTGAATCTCCGGACAGAGCAAGTTGTCAAACTCACAGAGAGCAATGCCCGGAACGAGACTCCTTCCTGGTCTCCTGACGGCAGGCATCTTGTTTTCTCCTCAAACATTACTGGAACAATACAGCTTTACACCATTGACTACGATGGCTCCAACCTTCGCCGTCTCACTTCTAAGGGAGAAAGCAAACTCCCTGATTGGTCACGATAGAATAATTTGCGGGATTCGTTCCTGTAGCATAAAATATCGCGTTCGGGATTTCATCCCCTTTTTTTATTTGCATAGATGAGATTCATAGAATATCATAGTTATGTTGACATGAAACGCGTTTGCAGGTATAAAATTATAAGATAAAGATAAAAAAGACTCTTCTGAACAAATCGGGAGAGAAAAAAAACATTTAAAGGAGATTAAATGAAAAAAGCAATCATTTTTTCTTTGGCTTTCCTCATGGTTTTCGCCGCTCTTTCATCCTGCCGGGGCCGAGCGAGAGTAGAAGAAGTAACTCCTCCCCCTCCGCCTCCTGAGGTTGTAGAGCAGCCTGAGGTTGAAACGGTCGAAAAGGTAGAAGAACCTGTCGTGGTGAAAGAGCCGGAACTGACAGAAGAAGAAATTTTCATGAGTAAAACTCTTGAAGAAATCAACCTGGAAGCTCCTTTGCAAATGATTCATTTCGATTATGACAAATACTTTATTCGAGACGACGCGAAATTTGTCCTTGAAGCGAATGCAGATTGGCTCAAGAAATACGATGCTATAGTAATCCTTATTGAGGGCCATTGCGACGAAAGGGGGACCGAGGAGTACAACTTAGCTCTGGGTGAGAAAAGAGCCAAGAGCACCCTTGATTATCTTGCCTCTCTCGGTATTTCTACGGACAGAATAAGAACCATTTCTTACGGAAAAAGTGTGCCCCTGGATCCAGAGCATAATGAAATTTCCTGGCAAAAAAACAGAAGGGCTCAGTTCTTAATTATCAAAAAATAATTATGCGCAAAAGGGCAATCGGGGTATTTCTTATCCTGCTTTTAGCCCTCGTTTCTGCTGGAGCTGATAAGAAGAAAAAAGCCTATGAATTGATCTACCAAGATGTTCAGCTCCTAACACAACAATTCCTTCAACTTAAAGAGAAGATAGAAAAAAATAGCGAGGACGTAAGTTTCATAAAGGAACAATTAAAGGAACTTCTGAATATGGTGAAGCATCTCCAAACAGAGCAGGCAAGTTTTAAAGAAGATCAAAAAAACATCCCCATCCAGTATCAAATTCTTCTTGAAAAACTAGAGACGATGACTCTGCAGCTTATAAATTTTTCTGAGGGACTCACGGAAATAAAGATGGCGTTTCTTCCTTCCCCTGAGCAGCAAGAGGAAAATTTGGAAGGCAAGCAAGGACAGCCTCCTCTTCCGGAAAAAGGAAAAGAGGACAAAAAGGAAGAGCTACAAACCGAAGAAGAACCTGAAAAACCTCCCTTAACTCATCTGTCTCCCAAAGAAGTCTACAACATGGCTTATTCAGATTATCGAAAAGGAAATTTCGAGCTGGCAATTGATGGCTTCAAGATGTACACAGAACAATTTCCAGAAAGCCCTCTTGTTGACAATTCTTTATACTGGATCGGAGAATGTTACTTCAGTCAGAAAAAATACGCAGAAGCTATCGAACAATTTAACGAACTTCTTCTTAACTATCCCCGGGGAGACAGGATTCCTGCAGCTTATTTGAAAAAGGGAATCAGCCTTATGAAACTTAGAAAAAAGGAAGAGTCTCTTATCGTGTTTAAACTCTTGATAAGTAAATATCCCCTTGAAGAAGAAACAAAAATAGCTCAACAAAAAATCAGGGAGTTGTTATTAGAAAATGAGAGATAAAAACAGCCTTAATAAGGTTATGCTAATCGGGCATCTCGGTAAAAAACCTGAATTAAGATACCTTCCCCAGGGAGAAAGGGCAGTGGCAAAATTTTCGCTGGCTACCAATGAGCGTTATTTCAATCCGAGCACAAACGAGTCAAACGATCGTACTGAATGGCACAAAATAGTGACCTGGGGCAAATTAGCCGAGTTCTGCGAAAAATACTTGGACCAGGGGAAACAAATCTACCTGGAAGGAAAATTAAGAACTCGAAACTGGCAAGACAAAGATGGTAACCAAAGATATACAACCGAAATTGAAGCCGAAAATATCACCTTCCTTGGCAAGAGGGAAGAACAGGTTGAAGATCAAGATCATGCAGAACCTAAACCTAAACCCCCTTCTGATCTTCCTGAGGATGCAGCCGAAGCACCTGATAAGGAAAAAGAAGACGAAGACGAGGTTCCCTTTTAATCTATTTAAGGTTGAAAAATTTACTCGTAATTCCTTTGATTAGGTTTGTCCTTCAATCCGATTCCTGTAAGCCGGGTTACCTGCAGGAGCATTCATGACTTCAAACAAGAAAAGCGATATTGAAAATTTTAAAAAAGAAATTAAAGAAGATATTCGGCCATGGGGAAAATTCCGCTCATTCCCCTATAAACAAGCCAGAGGCATAAAAATTATCACTGTAAATCCCGGAGAAACTCTATCTCTTCAGTATCATCTTCACCGAAGTGAATTCTGGGTCGTGCTGGATAAAGGTCTTGAGGTGACCGAAGGCAAAAGAGTCTGGCAGCCAGAAGAAGGCGAAGAAATTTTTGTTCCCAGGAAAAGCCCTCATCGCCTTCGTTGCCTTGGGTCAAAGCAGGCTCGCGTGATGGAGATTTGGATAGGAAACTCTGATGAATCAGACATTGTCCGCCTTGAGGATGAATATGGAAGAACATAGAAAACGGAAGAGAATTAATCAGCCTGAATTATTCATAAAAACTGCCGATACCTTTATTTATTTTCAATGATATCT
>SOIV01000250.1 GCA_004377005.1 Candidatus Aminicenantota bacterium
ACAAAGAACTTCTAAGCCTTTTATACACCGACGAGTTAACGCAAATATTCAACCGTCGGTATTTGAAAGAAGTAATCCCGGGATATCTTGCCCAGGCGGAAAAGGAAAAGTTTACGGTAGCCTTCTACATGCTCGACATGGACAATTTTAAGGCCATCAACGATGGCTACGGACATAGGGTGGGCGACCGGGCACTGAAGCATTTTTCCAAAATCATGTCAGAAGAAATCCGGGACAAAGGGATTGCAATCCGTTATGCGGGTGATGAGTTCGTACTCATTATATCGAAGCTGACCAAGAAAAAGGCCAGGGAGATTGGGATGGAGATTCTGCAAAAAATAGCGGCGTCGCCTCTCAAGGTTAAAGACAAAAAACTCAAGATTAAATACAGTGCAGGCGTTTCCCTCTTTCCCAAAGATGGAAAAACCTTGAAGACGCTCTTCAGAAAAGCCGATGAGGCCCTCTATACAGCAAAGGACCGAGGGAAAGGAAGAGTTGTTGTCTACCCCGATAAGGGTAAGCTTCTGACACCTTCTAAACTCGATTCCATCCTTTCTTATCCCCATATCGTGGGCAGGGATGATACGATTCAATTCTTAGACAAGCATTTCTCCGGAAAAGATAGTCCTACGGTATTTCCTATGCTTTTTGGGGATGATGGAACAGGAAAATCAAGACTCATGCAGTATGCCCGAGAGATCGCTCAACAGAATTTCGCCTTCACTCTATTCGCCAAGGGCTACCCCTTTTGGCAGACGGATATGTATAATGGCGTATTATCAGCTTTGGGGATACTTTTCGAGCAGGACCTATCCATTTCTGATGAGGTATTCTCTAAGCTTGAGGACAGGCACAAACTCATCCTCAAACCGCATATATCTTTGTGGGATACAAAAGAGGTAGAGGAAAAAGAGGAAGTCGTCCCATCTGACAGGATGACTCTTTTTGAGGCGTTGACTCAGGTTTTCATCGTTCTCCGCGAAATTGGCAGTGGCGCTGTCCTGCTTGACGACGCAGACCAAATTGACCAGCCATCATTGCAGTTTTTCGATTCCCAGTTCGAGCAAACAGAGGAGAGCAAGCTGTTCTTCCTTTCTTCGATCAACAGCCCGGATTTAATTACAGGAGAGGACAAGCTATTATTCCTTCTCCACTCGATGCCAGAGGTGGCAGCGAACAGCGATATCAAAAAATTTCAGCTTGAACCGTTACGCTTAAAACATGTCCATGAACTCGTTGTTAAGCAGTTTGACGGGAAAACATTGTCTGCTGAATCAGAAGTGGCCCTCTTGCACAACTCTGATGGAAATCCGCTGTTTATCCTGGAGGCCTTATCGTTCCTTCTTATAAAAGGTAAGATAGAAGCCGTGGGAAATGAATGGGATCTCTCCCTGGTCAAGCCAGAGGATATACCAGTAAGCCTCAGCGAAATGATCAAAGAGAGATTGATGCGCATGAGTGAGGAAGCGGTAAATGTTCTCAAACTGGCCTCACTTCTTGGAGATAAGATCAATGCGCAGCAGCTTGCAGAGTTATCAGAACTCACGCCCCCGCAGGTTATGGACATTCTTCACAACGCTCAAAGACAGCTTTTTATCGAGGAAACACCAAATTCTGAGGAGTTCGTCTTTGCTCACAGAATGGACCGCTCTATTTTTTATTCACTCATGAATGAAGATGAGCGCCACGGGCTTCATGCTCGTGCAGCAGTGATAGAACAGAAATTTGCTGCTGGTTCCCTCGAACGTGTCGTTGGAAAGCTGGCATATCATTTCCAGAATACTGGTCATTTGGATAAAGCGGCAAAGATGTTTTCTATCCTGAAAGACAAAATGGATGCAGTGTTTATCTCAAGAGGCGCCCAAAAAATCCTGAAAAAGAGGATACTTACAGCATCTTTAGCCAAAGAATCGCCTCTTGAAGATGAGGACCTCTCCAAAGCCATCGAGGCAGGGCGCGCTTTCAGGACCGCCCTGAATAATATACGCCTCTATCCGAAAGATCATGAGAATGTAAAGACCTCGGTGGAAAGGATCTTGCAACTTCTGGAACCATTTCTTGCTGAAAAGACGGAAATCCTTTCTATTTCGGTAACGCCGGAGACAGTACTTTTTAACGGCATGCCTCCGCCGGCGAAAGGGATTGATTCGCAATTGACAGAAGACCTGTACGGAATTCTGAGCAGCTACGGACTGCAAGGAGTGTTATTCGTGCGAGGGCTAACCCGGGATGAACTGGAGAGGTTTTTGGATTTGCTCACCAAACCTCCTGAAGAAGTAGCTGGTCATTGGGATAGGCTTGTGCAGGAACTCGAATTATCACACATATTGCCCGATCGAAAAATGTTTGTGGCAGTAGGCGAACGCAAAATAATACTCGACAAACAAGAGCTCCTTGTCCAAAACCTCTGGCAAGAAGGCAAGGGTGCTCCATCTCCCACTCCGAAAGATACTTCACCTATGCCCGATGAACAGATGGAGCAATTAAAAGATATGTTGGACCAGTTTTCAAGGGATAAACAAGAGTTGCTCTCGGCAGTTCAATCTGGACAGGCTGGCAAACAAGAATTCCAACACCTTATAGATCTTCTGCAGCAGACGGACATTTCAGAGGTAACCAAAACTATGTTGGAGTCTGAAGGAGTCTCCCCTCGCGGTGAAGGGGTTGCGCCTGGAGAAGCTCCTCCTGGAAAAGCATCCGGGGAAGAAGATCCTACCAGGCAATATAAATACGCCGATGTTCTTCCAGATGTAAAGTATGTAGAGCAGATAAAACGGGATCTATCCCTAGCTTTCGAAGACCTTAATTCTGAGGACATAAGAACTCAAGGGAAAGCAATGGCTTGGCTGGCAGAACAGAAACCAGATAAATTAGCTGAGGTCGCCTTGAGGAGAATCACATCTGACGTTCCGCTCAAAGCTCGCCGATTAGCGGCAGGCGCTATCCAGAAAGCTGGAAGAAATTCTGTGGAAGCATTTTTGGAAGAAATAAATCCTGATATTCCTGTTACTCAGCTTCTTAAATTAATCAATGTAGTCGACATGTTCGTCGACCACCCGAAGGTGATCCCCTTGCTACGCGATATAACTCTTTCAGGACCATCTGAAACAGTGCAACCTGCACTAGAGGTCTTGGAGCAACTTCCTGGGAAAGAGGTCGACTCGGCTCTCCTCGATTTATTTGATTTAGCTGCGGGAAGTACAAAATTGCATCTCCTCTATCTACTTGCTAAACGCAAAATTCTGGATGCTGTGCCTGTGCTTTTGGATGTAATAAAGCCGAAGTGGATCTGGGAGAAAGAGACAAGAATTTCGTTTCAATCGAAGGCTTGCAGAACTCTGGGGCTAATCGGGTCGCCACAAACAGCAGAAAAACTTATTGCTGTTGCGACAAAGCCCAAGCTATGGGCTTTTCTAAAAACAAAGCCTGAACCTATAAGAGCGGCTGCAACTTGGGCTTTGAGGAAATTGCCGGATAACGAGAGAATTAATACTGTTCTGGAAGTTCTGAAAAACGACAAATCTCTTCGGGTAAGAAAGGCTGCCAGAGCATAAAAAGCTCCTCAAGGGGGAGACAACTTAATAAGGAAGCATCTCTAAATCCGTGATTTGATAAGGTTTTGGGAAATAGCCTAGCTCCCTTCAGATTTTTAACGCCATTCTCCATTC
>SOIV01000011.1 GCA_004377005.1 Candidatus Aminicenantota bacterium
CTATGAATGTAATTATGCAAGGATACCATCATAGATATAGTATCCAAATTTTTACTTGAAAAGAAATAGAAATATTATTAATGGGAACGTCCCCATATTATTTGACCTCGGTCTTTCCCTGTGTTATAGATTCAAGATAAGGTTAGCTAAATAAAATAAAAAAATATAAGGTTACATTATAGCCAAGTTAATCGGAAAATGAATTTATTCAAGAAAGTAAGTTTCTGCATTATTTCTCTTCTTTTGTTTGAATTTCTGTTTTTTATTTCAATTTCTTTTAGCTCTCAGAGAATATCTGCTTCAAATGAGCAGGAAATCCGTTTACCCTCTCTGGTCTTAATCGGAGTTGTGGTATCAAAAAACGCTTCTTCCTCTGTAGCTACTTTACAAAATAAACAAACCGGGAAAACTGACATAATAAAAATCGGAGAAAGAATTCTTGACTTCACCCTGCATCAAGTTTTCTATAACAGGATTATCCTCAAAAAAGGAGAAAGGTCCTTTCAGATTCTTCTGGGAAAACGGAGCATGATCAAAGCTGTGAAACCGGTTCAGAAAAAACCGGATGAGGCTCAATTGCCCGTGCCAAAAGACAAACCTATAGAGGGCCCTGGCTTAGACGCAAATATAATAAGAAAGGAATTTAATAGATCTGAAATCGAGAGAAGGCTTGAGAAGGAATGGGCGCTGATTATCGAAAAAACAAGATTTGTTCCAAATATGGTTAAAGGGAACGTCAGCGGATTTAAAATACTTGATTTCCCAGAGAATACAATCTTAACTGAAATAGGGCTCGTTAAGAATGACATACTAAAAGAAATTAATGGAGTTGAGTTGAATAATGTGGCAATGATGTTTGATTTGTTTGATAAATTCAAAAATGATAGTCAGTTTAACGTCAGCATATTAAGAGGCGGGAAGTTACTTCGCATTATATATCTTCTGAAATAGAAGAAGTTACTCTTCATCTAAATGACACTCTGGATTTTCCTCTCAGCCATTATTGCTCCAGCAATTTTCTGGATTTTCTATTTCTACTATAAAGACCGTTTCCGACCAGAACCAATTATCTATTTAGGCCTGACATATATTTTTGGCCTTTTTACTGCTTTTGCTTGCGCTAGGTTTTATGCAATTCTTCCTCTTATAGGATTGCCGGATGACCCCAGTTTCATGATGGGAAGTCATAGAATTCAGTTCCTTTTTTATAGTATCGGTGTCACCGGAATAGTGGAAGAGTTTTTTAAATTTCTTCCTTTCTTAGTCATAATAGCAACGTTTAAATGCTTTGATGAAAAAATAGATGGAATTATTTATGCATCTGTAATTGCGCTTGGGTTCGCAAGCTACGAGAACATGGGTTATCTGGTATATATGAGCGGTTTTGAACTTTTTGGCCGTGCTTTTGCTTCACCGTTAACGCACACAATTTTTTCTTCAATCTGGGGCTATACAGTTGGAAATGCCTATATCCATAAAAAATCATTATTTAAAGCTTCCATAACGGGCGTTTTGCTGGCAGCTTTTTTCCATGGAATATTTAATTTTTTCACTACTTCCTCTGTGCTAAGAATATTCTCTGCTTTGGTTATTCTTATAGTCTGGATCTGGCGCATTAGGATAATGTTGAAATTGAGCAAAAGAGGAAAGGAAGCTTAAAAAAACGAAAAGCTAATGTCCAAAACTAAAGAGGAAAGAAAACTCTCAGAGCTGTAGATAACGGATACTGTTTCCGCACCAGGCCAGAAATTTTTCAAAATCCGTAAAATCAATCCCTATTGTGGCTGTGTTGACATTGGGGTGAAAATTTATGCGTTCCGCATTTTTTAAATCCTGGTCAATAACTACCCGAACCTCTTTTTGGCTGTCATTAATCAACCCGAAGGGCGAAACCGCACCGGGTTCCAGTCCAAGGTAACGCATTAGCCGCTCTGGTGAGGCAAAACTAAGCCTGTCCTCACCTAATTGTTTTGTCAGTGCTTTGAGATCTGCGCTTTTCGAGCTTTCCAGAATAGCCAGGTAATGGCGGTTACCCTTCTTGTTACGGAGAAAAAGATTCTTGCAATGGGCACCGGTTATGCTTCCCCAATGCTTCTCAGCTTGTTCGACTGTAAAAACAGGCGGATGTTCCAGCCTGGAATAGGCAATACCAAGCCTGTCCAGGACTTCGTATACTTTCTTTTCACTTTCTGAAGACATTGACCTGTTACCGCTTAAGAGTTTATCAAACCTGATCCTGATCTTCAAGGAAGGAATAACGGACGCCCTGGACAGCCTTGGAACTAGAGAATCCTCACCTTCCCTGGATAAAATTGTATAAATAAGATTGGAAATGCGAGCATAAATACAAGCACGACAGCAGTTGCTGCAGGACCAAAATGCACCATCAAGGAACTGAAAGCTATCACCGGGAGAAGGTAGATCCGGACAGCAACTTTCAATAATTTGTGCTCGGCTATGAAACTGGCAATACTCGGAGAATATCTGTAGTATAATTCAACAAACTTCCGGCCAAATCCGTTGGGCATTAAATATTTATCCCTGAAATCCCGAAGAATATCCAAATGAGGATGTAACGGAGAGCCATTATCACTCAACTGGAGAGTAGTACATTAGCTCTAGGCAGGTTTAGGAAATTAATCTCGTGCGAATAACTAATAGGAGTAAATTATTCAAAAATATATTCTATTGCATATTTTGTTAACTTTTTCCCATCCTCAGACCTGGAATAGAGAAAATTATTCCTGTCAATGTGTATAGTCCGGGAGGCTTCAGCTAAAGTAAACGTAGTAATAAGTTCGTTATCTTTACTCAACACATATACATCCCGGTTTATGTTTTCTGACAAATCACCGCCTAAAATGAATAGATTCCCCTGTTTGTCCAAAGCAATTGCTTTATAAACTGCCTCTACTGGATACACACCAAAAGAGCGCTTTGAGTATCCTTCTTTTCTTGTTTGGGCGTCTTTTTTGTCCAGTAAACTTCTTGTCCATACCAATCTTCCACTTTTATAGTACCTATCAATCTTATCTTTCCAATCATAAGCTATCATAAAATAATTCTTTCTATAATCTTGAAAACTAACCGTATTCATCATCGTAAAATCTTTATCAGTGGAATATACGATCTTGTCGTCTTCTTCTTTTTTTTCTTCTCCTTCTTCACCTTTTTCTTCTTTTTTTCCCCTGTTTCCCTTGGAATCATAAAAGTATATACAAAAAATAAAACCGGTCTCAGACCTATCTTTTATTAAAGTTGAAATTGCAATGCGATCTTCATAAAGAACATTAAAATCAATCATAGTAAACGGAATTGGGATTTTAAATTTGAAGTTCAGATCATCATCGAACACCTGAATTCCGGAACTGTAAACCTCTGATACATATATTTTGCCCCTATAATATCTTATTATATTCGGACCCTGGAATTCTCCTGGTTCGTCCCCCTTTTTTCCGGTTACTGCGATTAATTCTCCGATATTACTGAATTTTTTTATCGAGTAATTCTCTAAATCGGTTATATAGATATTCCCTTCGTAATCAGTTGTCACGCTCCCCCGTTGGTATATCAAACTTTCGCCTAAACCTTCTATGGTAAGCACTTCTTCTATATCAATGCCTATTAATTGGTTTTGAGCTATCAAAATTGC
>SOIV01000213.1 GCA_004377005.1 Candidatus Aminicenantota bacterium
AAAATATATAATTTCCCAACAATAATCAAGTCAATGCGGGATCAAACTTTGAAAAGCCTATCCATAAGTGGGGTCCATAAGTGGGGTCAGGTCTTGCTTTTTGCCTGTCTTAAAATCTCATACAAGCGCATTAAAATTTCATTGCAAGGATGAAAGCGACACAGGTAACTCCTATCTTCAGGATGAGATTTTGCTATGCTTGCTTGCCCATTTATGAAAAGAGCGGGGCCGCCCACAGTCTAATGCATTAGTATAAATTGCGTTTGTATGAGCAAAGGCAAAAAGCAAGACCTGACCCCACCAAAAGTCTGACCTGACTGCATTATCTTGACTTTTAGGGGTAATAAATCTAATATTTATGATTGAATTTCAAAGAAAAAAAGGACAAAAAAAGAGGCTGTTTCTCTTCTGTCCTAACTCCTGAAAATAACTTAAGAAGATTCAAAAGATGAAGGAAGAGTATAATTTCCAGAAGATTGAGAAAAAATGGCAAAAGATTTGGGAAGAAAAAGAAGTTTTTCTGTCTTGTGAGGATCCCCAAAAACCAAAATATTACTGCCTCGAAATGTATCCATACCCTTCTGGAGCCATCCACATGGGCCAGGTCCGAAATTACACGATCGGGGATGTGATTTCCCGCTATAAGATGATGAAGGGCTTCAATGTGATCCATCCAATCGGATGGGATGCGCTCGGGCTGCCAGCGGAGAATGCCGCAATTACTCAGGGAGTGCATCCTCAAGAATGGACTCTTCGCAACATAGCCCATATGAGAAGTCAGCTGAAAAGAATAGGCTTCAGCTATGACTGGTCGAGAGAAGTAAACACCTGTTTACCCGAGTATTATAAATGGAACCAGTGGATTTTCCTGAAGATGCTCGAAAGGAATTTGGCTTACCGCAAGAAAAGCAAGGTTAACTGGTGCCCCCAATGCCAAACCGTGCTGGCGAACGAACAGGTAATCGGGGAGCGGTGCTGGCGGTGCGAGTCTCTCGTCAAGCTGAAAGAAATGGAGCAATGGTTCTTGAAGATTACAGATTATGCAGAAGAGCTTATTTCAGGTCATGATCTTTTGGAAAAATGGCCTGAACATGTCCTTCGTATGCAAAAAAATTGGATCGGAAAGAGTACGGGAGCTTATATCACTTTTCCTGTTCCTGATACTCCCCTATCAATAGATGTATTTACCACGAGGATTGATACAATCTATGGGGCTACATTTTTGGCGCTTTCTCCTGAACATCCGTTAAGTAAAGAGTTGATCGCTGATTCAAGACAGAGAAGAAAATTACAGAAGTGGATAGATAAGAATATAGAGAACCTCCGTTTCAGGAAGGAACCAGGAGAGGTAGAAAAGGAGGGAATAGATACAGGCAAGAAAGCCATTAATCCTTTCAGCGGTGAAGCGATTCCGGTTTGGATCTCCAATTATGTTTTGATGGAATACGGAACCGGGGCGATCATGGCTGTACCTGCCCATGATCAGAGAGATTTCGAGTTTGCTAAAAAATATTCCTTGCCAATAAAGGTTGTTATTGTTCCTGAAGGGGAATCTCCCCCGGGAGAGCCGGAAGAGTCTTTTGAAGATTATGGCGTGGTTGTTAATTCCGGACCTTTCTCTGAGAAACCTTCTCTTGAAGCTATTGAGGAGATGGGCCAGCATGCGCAAGAAAAGAGATTCGGAAGAAAAAGCATAATCTATCGGATTCGGGACTGGGGCATTTCCAGGCAGCGCTATTGGGGTACCCCTATCCCAGTCATCCACTGCCAGAACTGCGGAATAGTCGGAGTTCCGTATGAAAATTTGCCGGTTGTACTCCCTCTCGATGTTGAATTAAAAGGAGAGGAAGGTTCTCCTCTTGAAAAAGTGGAAAGCTTTGTCAAGACGACATGTCCCAAATGCAAAGGAGATGCACGGAGGGAAACAGACACCATGGACACTTTTTTTGATTCATCATGGTATTTCTTTCGTTATATTTCCCCTAGCGAAGAAAAGCTTCCTTTTAACCCTCAAGCTGCCGATTACTGGCTTCCCGTTGATCTTTATATAGGAGGGGTGGAACATGCAATTCTTCATCTGATTTATGCTCGTTTTTTCTGCAAATATTTCAGAGATTTTGGATTAACGTTAATAGATGAGCCTTTTCCTCGCTTGCTTGCCCAGGGCATGGTTATCAAGGACGGAGCCAAGATGTCCAAATCAAAGGGAAATGTTGTCGATCCTGACGATATAGTAGAAAAATACGGGGCAGATTCGCTGAGGCTTTTCATTCTTTTCGCTTCTCCTCCGGAAAAAGAGTTCATCTGGAACGATGAAGGGATAGATGGGAGCTACAGATTCCTGAATCGTCTCTGGGCGACAATGCAGGAAAATCTGGATCTGTTTAAACAGAAGTGCAGTCCTCGAGAAGAGACAGGAATAGAGGAAAAAGCCAGCAAACTGAGAATAAAAATGCACCAGACTATAAGAAAAGTCAGTGATGATATTGACAAAAGATACCATTTGAATACAGCTATAAGTTCTATAATGGAGTTTTACAACCTGATCAAGAAAGAAAAGGAGATGTTGAGTCAAAGCGTTAGAGGGAAAAATCTGTTGAGGGAATCCCTGGAGAGCCTTGTTTTGCTTCTATCACCCTTTGCCCCTCATCTTTGTGAAGAATTATGGGAAAGAATGGGTCATAAGACTTTTCTTATCCACTCTCCTTGGCCGTCTTTCGATCCGGACTTAGCTACCGAGGAGAAGGTCACCATTGTCGTTCAGGTCAGCGGCAAGCTGAGGGACAAGTTTGAAGCGGAAAGAGATTTAGCTGAGGACCAAATAAAAGAAATGGCTCTGGGTTTAAATCGAATCAAAAGTATTGTAGGAGAGAAAAAGGTCAAAAAAATAATTTACATCAAGAACAAACTGGTTAACATAGTATTGTAAATGTTTTTTCTGAGCATGTTATGAAAAGAATTTTTTTGCTTTTTCTCGTATGCCTTTTCTTTCTCCATTGTGGTTACCATCTTCGGGGGACAGGGAGCTTCCTCCCTCCCCATATAAAGAAAATGAACATTCCCATGTTCAAAAACTTAACCACACGCTTTGAGCTGGACTTGAAGTTGACCCAAAGCGTCATTGATGAGATTGTAGCTAGAGGAAAAGTAGAGATCACCGGAAATATAGAGTCCGCAGATGCTGTCTTAATAGGGGAAATCATCGGCTTCCGTGTTATCCCTATAGCTTTTTCTAAAGAGGCAACGGCTGACCGGTACAACATCACTGTTGTGGCCAAGATTATCCTGAAAGACCTGGTTAATCAGAAAATTATCTTTTCCAATCCAAATTTTCAATACGTGGAAGAATACGAGGTGCCAGAAGGGGTAGATTTTGAGACCGTTGAATCAGAAGCTTTGGACAAGGTCGGTGTGAAATTCGCTAGAAGTTTAGTGAGCACGATTTTAGAAGGATTTTAGGAGAGTGGCAAGTTTCCAGGGTAAAGGAATAAAAGAAGAGACTCTTATCCCCTGTTATTTTTTTTATGGAGACGAGACTTTTCTTGCCTGGGAATTTGTTAACGAACTCAAAGAAGCCCTGATTTCTCCCGAAATTCAGGATTACAGCGTGGAGAGATTCAACCTTGAAGATAACTCATGGGCGGAAGTCATCGATTCGGCCAGAGCACTTCCTATCTTTATCTCACCATGTCGGATAATTGTCGTCGAAGTTCTTAAAGGTAAGAAGGAAAGCCTTTCCTCCAGGGAGGAATCAATATTGAAGGACTATTTTTCCTCTCCTCCTTCGAAGACCGTCATCGTCATCGTTTTCTCTGGGAAGATAAAAAAAAATACGTCCCTCTTCAAATTTTTTTCGTCCCTTTCTTCAGCAGTGGTTTGCTTGAAAGAGTTAAGATATTTAAAAGAAGAAGCTCTTTTTGCCTGGATGGATAAAAAATTTCTTTCTCAGGGAAAGACAGCGGCTTCTGAAGCGAAAATAAAGCTCCAGGAGCTCACCGGGAATGACTTGAGAAGAGTGAACAATGAGATAGAGAAACTTATAACATTCGTAGGCGAAAAAAAGGTGATCGAATTGGATGACGTCAACCAGGTTTGCGGTTGGGTTAAGGTTTTTTTTGAGTGGGAAATTGCTGATAGCCTGGGAAAGGTTGATTTTGAACGGAGTCTTATCGTTTTGAATAACTTGTTCAAAGAAGGAGTGAAGCCTGAATATATCCTGGGTTCAATGGCCAAGTTTTTTCGTGATATTTTTCTGGCCAAGCTCTCGCTTAAAGAGAAAAGTTTGGATAGGAAGGCGATTTTCAAGGAATTGAGGCCCCATATCCATGAAAAATTTGGAAACTTTTATACGGCTAAATTCAAGGAATTTTTCTCTTTAGTTGAAAAATTTTCCATGAGAGATTTGAATCGAGTTTTGGCTGAGCTTGAAGAGGTTGATTTAAAGATGAAGACAACCTCTCTCACTCCTCAGACACTTCTAGAAAGCTTCCTGTTTGATTATTGTAGTCCTCGAAAGAAAGAAAGAATCACTTGGAGGGAGCGGAGGGATTAATCATTTCAACCTGCTGGCTCAATCTTGACTTGTGTCTGTTTCCTTTGTTTTCGTGAATTGTCCTTTTTTTGATTGATTTATCAATGAGGGAAAAAGTGAGAGGGAGAAGCTTCTGGGCTGTTTCCTGGTCCTTATTTTTAATGGCCTCATTTAATTTTTTTATCTGACTACGGAGAGCAGATTTGTTTCTTTTGTTTATAGCATTCCTGCGCAGGCTGCGTTTCCACTGTTGTATTGCTGATTTATGAATGGCCATGTCTCTCTCTCTTTTTTGGAAATGGTATGATAAGATATCTCTATTCCAAAGTCAACCTCTGGGAAGGAAAGCATTTCTTTTTCATGATGGAAGACAAAATGATTTATCAGGCTGGATGTCTCGAAAACACGCCCAAAAAAAGGGCCTTAAAAAAGGGGACAGGCTACTTTTTCTGGAAGAAAGGTCAGAAAAAGGGAAAAAGAGAAAAAGGAGACACAAGAAATGGGGCCAGGCCCCATTTTCAAAATTGGGCAAAAAATGGGGCCTGGCCCCATTTCTTGTGCAGTAGCCTGTCCCCTTTTTTAAGGAAATGATGAAGCAAAAGGACCAAAATCGAAGGTTGCTGAAGTCGACTTTTGCCGTGGCCGCGCCGACCCTGCTGAGCAGAATATTTGGTTATATCAGAGACATGATCCAGGCATATTACCTGGGAACAGGCAAAAGTGCCGATGCCTTTTACATCGCCTATATCATCCCCAATTTGCTCAGAAGATTGACAGGCGAAGGGGCGATGACGGCGGCTTTTATCCCCGTTTTTACTCAGGAAAGAAAGGAAAAATCGAAAGAGGAGCTCTGGAAATTTGCCAATGCCTTCTTTTTTAATTTGACCCTTGTTATGGCTGCCCTCGCAGTCCTGGGTATCGTCTTTTCTCCTCTTTTGGTTAAAATTATAGCCCCTGGTTTTGGGGCTGTCGAAGGGAAGTGGGAGCTGACAATTTTTCTTACTCGAATAATGTTTCCCTACATATTTTTAATCAGTTTAGCCGCGCTAGCCATGGCTATCCTGAATTCTTTCCATAAATTTTTTGTTCCTGCTTTTACTCCTGTCCTTTTCAACCTGGCGATAATCAGCATCGCGGTTCTTTTTGCCAGAAAGGCGGAAGAGCCGGCTCTTGTTTTTGCGGTTGGGGTTGTTCTCGGAGGCGTTTTTCAGCTTGCATTCCAGCTTCCTTATCTCTGGCGAAGGGGAATGCGGTTCAAATTAAGTTTCTCTTTTTCCCATCCTGCCGTTCGTAAAGTGGCCAAGCTTATGATTCCGGGCATATTTGGCGCTGGGATTATTCAGATAAACCTTGCTATAAGCCGGATTATTGCCTCTGTTTTAGAGGAAGGAAGCGTATCCTCTCTTTACTATGCAACAAGAGTACAGGAGCTTACCCTGGGAATCTTTTCGATCGCCCTTTCCATTGCCCTCCTTCCCACCCTATCCGAATTGACTGCCCAGCGCGATATTCAGGGTATGAAAAGGACTCTTATATTCTCTTTTAAGCTGGTATTTTTTGTTACTATCCCGGCTATGGTTGGGCTGCTTGTTTTGAGCCGCCCCATCATTCAAGTTCTTTTTCAAAGGGGTGTCTTTGATGAACAATCAACAGCCATCAGTGCTTCATGTCTGTTCTTTTTTTCCTTTGGGCTTCCTTTTATTTCAGGAGTAAAAATTTTGGCCTCTGCCTTTTATTCCCTTAAAGACACTAAAACCCCTGTTATTATCGCTTTTTTTGTGATGATAAGCTATATTTCGCTCTCTTGGATTTTAATGAGGCCACTTCGGGTGGGAGGCATAGCCTTGGCGCTCTCCATTTCTTCTATCCTGAATTTCTTTCTTCTTTTTATCTTGCTGGATAGAAAGATCGGGAAGATAGAGCGGAAAGGATTTTCAGCATCAGCCTTGAAGTCTTCTTTTTCGGCAGTTGTGATGGGATTGGCTGTCCGGTTTTTTATGAGTCATTTTGACTTCCAGCGCCTCGTATTCTCGGAACAGCTCGGAGTTTTGCTCTCGGCTATTTTCATCGGAATAATCATTTATCTCTTGATAAACATGCTTTTTAGCCATGAAGAATTAAGAAGCTTAAGAGATGTCTTTTCTCGCGAGAGAATTTTGAAGGAATGAGAGGAAGAGGATGAAGATTGTCTTGCAGAGAGTCAAACAGGCTTCGGTTGAAGTTCAGGGAAAGACGACAGGAGAAATAGAACGGGGAATTTGCCTCCTTGTCGGCATTGAAAAAGGAGACTCGGAGGATGATGCTCAATATCTGGCCAAAAAAGTGGTGGAGCTTCGGATTTTCCCGGATAAGGAAGGAAAAATGAACCTTTCCTTGCCAGAGACTCGAGGAGAAGTGCTCGCAGTCTCTCAGTTCACTCTCGCTGGCTCAGTGCAGAAAGGAAGGAGGCCCAGTTTCGACAGAGCTGAGTTGCCAGAAAGAGCGGAGGAGCTTTTTCGTTATTTTGTTGATCTAATAAGGCAGAGAGGTATTAAGATCGAAACAGGAATTTTTGGGGCTCTTATGGATGTCCATTTGGTCAATGATGGCCCTGTTACTTTTATTCTTGAAAAGAAAAAATCTTATGAGGATTAGATTTTAAGGTAGAGGCAAGATTTTTGTTTTAGACCATATCCAGGATATGGCCCATTTTTTCTTTCTTGGTCTTCAGGTATTTGAGGTTTACCTTGTTAGGAGGGATTTCGATAGACACCCTTTCCACAATTTCTAACCCATATCCTGAAAGCCCGATGAATTTTCGAGGGTTATTGGTTATAAGACGGAGCCTATTGACTCCAAGGGAAACCAGGACTTGAGCTCCTATCCCATAGTCCCTTTGGTCAGTCTTGAAACCCAGTTTTCGGTTGGCTTCAACAGTATCTATTCCCTGTTCCTGGATCGCGTAGGCTTTGATTTTGTTGGCGAAGCCGATACCTCTTCCCTCATGATTGAGGATGTAAAGGATGACTCCTTTTCCTTCTTTGTTGATCATTTCCATGGATCGGTGAAGTTGATCTCCACAGTCGCAGCGAGCTGAACCAAAGGTGTCTCCAGTCAAACACTGAGAGTGAGCACGGACAAGTGTAGGTTCATCCTTTTTTATATCTCCTTTAACCAGGGCTATATGGTGTTCCTTATGGATGCTGTCTTCAAAAACCATCACCTTGAAGTGCCCAAACTTCGTTGGCAAATCGGCTTCTTCTATTTTCTTAACAAGTTTTTCATGCCTCATCCTGTATTTTATGAGATCAGCGATAGTCAGGATGGGAATATTATAAACCTGGCTAAATTCCAAAAGTTGAGGCATCCTGGCCATTGTTCCGTCTTCGTTCATGACTTCGCAGATGACGCCTGCAGGCCTTAATCCAGCCAGACGAGCGATGTCCAGTGCTGCCTCAGTCTGACCAGCTCTTTCCAGAACGCCGCCTTCCTGAGCTTGAAGGGGAAAAATATGCCCAGGTCGGGTTAGGTCAGCTGGGCGAGTTTTGGGATTCATGGCAGCCAGGACTGTTTTGGCCCGGTCATAGGCTGAAATACCCGTCGTGACTCCCTTTTTAGCATCTATGGAAACGGTAAAGGCTGTTTGGAAGGGAGCTGTGTTATCTCGAACCATTAATGGGATATCGAGTTTCCTTAGCCTTTTTTCTGTCAGGGGCATACAGATAAGACCCCGCCCGTGTTTGGTCATGAAATTGATGACTTCTGGAGTTACCTTTTCAGCAGCAACCATAAGGTCGCCTTCATTCTCCCTGTCTTCATCATCAACGATAATGATGAGCTTTCCCGCCTTTACTGTTTTTAGAGTTTGTTCTACTGAAACAGCTTGTGATTTCCTTTTCATTTTATATCCACTCTCTTTTCCTGTTGTTCTATCGCTTGTCTTTACTTATCCAATTATACACGTATTTTCCGATCATGTCACACTCTACGTTGACCGCATCTCCTCTTTTTAAGTTACCTAGATTAGAATTTTTTAATGTGATGGGGATAAGCTCAACATCGAACGAAGAGGGACTTAAACGAGCTATGGTCAAGCTAACTCCGTTCAAGGCTACTGAACCTTCAGGGATAAAATATGGCCTGAGTTCTGGAGGGAAGGAGACTTTCAGTCTTTTTCCTGGTTTTTTTTGCGAAATCAGGAGGACCTTTCCCCGGGAATCGACATGACCTGTGATGATGTGGCCACTTAAGGGAGAAGAAAGGGTAAGAGGTTGCTCAAGATTGAGCATTTCACCCTGTCTAAGTGAGCCCAGGTTGGTTTTTTGAATGGTTTCCTGAGAGAGATTAAAGAAAAGGGCTTTATTCTCTTTTTTAATGAGGCTCAAACAGACCCCGTTCACAGCCAGGCTTTCGCCGACCTCAATTTGAGAAATGATGGAGGGAGCCTCGACAGTTATTTCTTGTTTTCCTCGGCGGTATCCTTTGAATAAACCTGTATGATGAATGATTCCTGTAAACATTAGAGATATCCCTCCACGATGATGTCTTCATCAATTTGAAAAGAGTTTGTTCTCTTCAAATGCAGAGAATTTTTAATGAAGTCTGCTCCTTCTCCTTGGAGAAGAGACGGCGCTTGCTTTCCCCCGATCAATTTGGGAGAGATGGATATAAATATTTTATCTACCAGCCTCTCTTCGAGCATTGATGTCAGCACTCGGCTGCCGCCTTCCACCAGCACGCTCGACATCTCATTCTTTCCCAGCCAGGATAGAATTTCCTTTAAGTCCAAAGTTTGTGAAGAAAGAGAGATGACCTCTACTCCCTTTTTGCGCAAAGTGTCGGCTTTCTTTTGGGAGGCTTTCTTAAGAGAAAAGACAATAATTTTTCCCTGGGAAAGGGTTGAGAGAATTTTAGCCCCTAAAGGAAAGCGAAGATGGGAGTCGAGGATTACGCGTACTATTTTCTTTCCCTTCCAATTAGGATGGCGCACAGTAAGCAGGGGATCGTCCTTGATAAGCGTGTTTATACCAACCATAAGCGCATCATACTCTCCTCTTAAAAGATGAAAATATTCTCTTGTTTGTTGAGAAGAGATCCATCGGGACGAAAATTTTCTGGTGGCAATTTTCCCATCGATGCTGATGGCAGCTTTAGCGATGACAAAAGGGATTTTTTTTGTGATGTATTTTAAGTACACTTCATTCAGCCGTCTGTTTTTCTCCTCGAGAAGACCCGAAGAGACTTCTATTCCAGCCTGCTTTATTTTTTTAAATCCCTTTTTAAAAACAAGAGGATTTGGATCGAGAGCGGAGATAATCACTCTTTTCAGGCGGGCCTGAAGTATCGCTTCCGTACAAGGAGGTGTTTTTCCCCAGTGAACACAGGGTTCAAGGGTGATGTAAGCAGTGCTGTTTCGGGAAAGAGGGCCTGCTCTCTGGAGAGCTAGAGCTTCAGCATGGAGTTGGCCAGGCTTTACATGATAACCATGGCCTACGATCATATCTTTGTGCACGATCACTGTGCCTACGTAGGGATTTGGGCTTGCCCACCCTTTAGCTTTTTCAGCTAAGGCATAGGCCATCTGGAGGTAGAAAATATCTTTAAGGTTTTTCATGAAAGAAGGGCCCTCGCAAAATCCTGGGGAGAGAAGTAAAACATGTCCTTTTCATTTTCCCCGATACCGATGAATTTAATCGGGAGCTTCAATTCGTCTACTATGCTGATAACACTTCCTCCTTTGGCTGTTCCATCCAGTTTAGTGAGGAAAATTCCGGTTAAACCCGAAAACTTAAGAAATTCTTTGGCTTGAATCAGAGCGTTTTGGCCTATACTGGCATCCAAAGCGAGCAATATCTCATGGGGAGCTCCTTCGATTTCTCTTGAGATGATACGTTTAATCTTTTCTAACTCCTTCATTAAATTGGTGTTGGTGTGTATTCTTCCGGCAGTATCCACAAGAAGAAGCTGTAAGGAACGGGCCTTTAAGGATTGAATGGAGTCGTAAACGACAGAAGCAGGGTCAGATCCGTACTGGCCTTGTATTACAGGAATATTTAATTTTTTCCCCCATAATGCTAACTGTTCCTGGGCAGCTGCCCTGAATGTGTCAGCCGCCACCATCAATACATTCTTTCCTTCTTTTGTAAAACGATAAGCTAGCTTAGCCAAGGAGGTTGTCTTTCCCCCACCGTTTACTCCTACCATCATGATAACAGAATGAGAGTGATCAAGGTTGAGATCGGAGGGGAATTGGGCGAGAGTATTGATGATCTCCTCCTCTAATATTTTTTTAATTGTTTTGAAAGAATCGCTTTTTTTGCTCTTTTCCCTAATAGAATGAATGATTCTTTCAGTAGAATGGATTCCAATATCAGCCAGAACCATGGATTCGGCGAGCTTATCAAGAACTTCTTCTCTGTCTTTGTCACTCCGCAGAAGTTCTTCGAACCTTTCTTTAAAGGTTTCTCGCGTTTCCGCTAGTTTTTCTTTTAGATTTCCGATCACAGCACAATTATTATATTTTTCGAATTTTTTAAAGTCAATTCACTATTGCTGTCAAGCCTTGTCCAATGGAATGCCATAATGGCAAGAGTACAGCAAGAAAAAAAGGGACAGGCCCCTTTTTCTGTTGTCCTTGGAGAAGGTTTTGGTAAATAGCCTCGCTCCCAATCAGATTTTTAACGCCATTCTCCATTCGCTCCAGTATGGGGACGTTCCCCAAGGTACCATCCTTTTCATATTAGAAATTGGCTGCCGTTATTAATATTTTTTTTGATTAAATCAATGAACAAAGTATGGCTCGGCAGGAAACGTTCCCCTTTATCTTATTTATTGGGGAACATCCCTTCATAAATTATACTTTATTTATCAATGAATTAAAGGGTTGTAGTTTGGGGAACGTCCCCGATAATCCCCGATAAAAAAGTAGCCTGCCCCCTTTTTTTATGTTAAATTTAAGAGCTTATGATCGATACTATTTGGGTACTAACTCCTTACCGGGAGGAAGCGAAGACTCTTTCTGCCGAGCTTGGTATTCCTTCAGAAATTGCTCAGATATTAGTTAACCGGAATTTGTGCG
>SOIV01000059.1 GCA_004377005.1 Candidatus Aminicenantota bacterium
CATTTATGATACCTTCCAAACTTAAAAATCTTAAATTAGACTTTTATAAAAACTACTTCATTTTTTAACAAACTTCAAGAAATAAATGGGGTCAGGAAGCATCTCCAAATCCGTGATTGGAGAAGGTTTTGGGGAATAGCCTAGCTCCCTTGGGGTCAGGTCTTGCTTTTTGCCTTTACTCATACAAACGCCATTTATACTAATGCATTATATTGCGTACGATCCAGCTCTTTTTATAAATGGGAAGAGGAGCGTGGCAGAATCTCATACTGAGGATAGGAAATATCTATGTCGTTTTCATCCTTGCAATGAAATTTTAAAGCGTTTGTATGAGATTTTTGAGACAAGCAAAAAACAAGACCTGGCCCCATTACTGAAGGAGAGGAGAGCGAAGCCTTGAGAATAAATGGGGACAGGCCCCTTTTTCTTCAGAAAATGAGATGCGTGCTTTGGAATTATGTTTTTGGACATTTTAAGAGGTGTGGTATAGAATAAAATAAAAATGGGCAGCAAAAAGCCAGATTTCCCAGAGCATTTTTTGGATAATGTGGGAAAGCCATTAAAAAAATCTGTACTCCTCAATGGATATTCAAACTTTAAAATTGGCGGAAAGGCGGATTATTTTTTTGAAGCGACTTCCATCCCCGAACTTACGAAATCGATTCTTTTAGCCAGAGAACATTCCTTTCCTTACTTTATTATTGGAGCGGGATATAACCTTCTTTTTGATGATGACGGATTTCGCGGTCTCATTATAAAAAACAACGTGAAAGGGATAACGCAGAGGGAAAAAAAAGAAGAGATAGAAGCATTAGCTGGTACTCCTTTGAGGGGCTTGATTCAATTCTCGATAGATAAAGGTTTGAGTGGCTTTGAATTTTTAGCAGGCATTCCAGGAACAGTAGGCGGGGCTGTTTTTAGCAACGCTGGTGCCTTCGGTAATAGCATCGGAAAATTTTTAAAGGATGCTGAAATCCTCAACAGGAAAGGAAAAAGAGTTAAGGTCAAGAGGGATTATTTTGAGTTTAGATACCGCCATAGTGTGCTAAGTAAAAAATATGATGTTTTTTTAAGAGCTGTTTTTGAGCTTCATCAAGGAGATAAAGAAGAGATAAAAGCACACATTGAAGAAAATTTAGAAAAAAGGAGGAGCAATCATCCTCCAGAGGAAGTAGCTTGTGCTGGTAGCTATTTTAAAAATCCTGTTCTTCCTGATGGGAAAAGAGTCTCTGCTGCCCATTTTTTAGATAGAGTCGGAGCTAAGAATATGAGGGTAGGTGGAGCAGCTGTTTATAGGGGTCATGCGAATTTTATCATTAACAAGGAGAAGGCATCAGCCCAGGATGTTCTTCGTCTAGCCCAGGAACTCAAAGGGCGAGTGAGAGAGAGATTCGGTGTCGAGCTTGAAGAAGAGGTTATTTTCCTTCCAGCAGGTTCTTCAACACCTTAATTTTTTGTGGAGAAATCTTTCCTTCTCCTTTGGCCATTTCCAGTGCCTGGGCAGCCAACTTCGTGTATGTTTCATAATAAGGGGGAAAATTTCGCAAAGCCTCAAGATGCTTTTGTATGGATTTCTGATCCCCTCTTATAACAGGACCGGATAAAGAGGCTCGGATGTTAAATTTTTTTACATTGTGTAAAGTACCTTTCACTAAAGGGAGAAGAATTTGGAGAGCCTTTTCTTCTTGAAGATCTATCTGCTTGAGAAGAGATACTGCCATTTCTAAAAGAACAACAAAAAAGTTAGAAGCTGTGCTGCAGGCTGCATGGTAGAGAGCTTTGTCTTCTGGCTGAAGGATAAGGGGATGGCCTCCGAGTTGTCGAACTATTTTTTGAGATAAAGCTAAAGCCTCAGTGCATCCTTCGAGTCCAAAATAAATGTTTTCAAATTGTGCCGGGGGAGTTTTCTTTTGTGCAAAGGATTGGATAGGATGGATGGAGGCAGTCAAAGCGCCTTTGTCTCTTAAAGGGTTAAGGACTTCAGAGGGGATGAGACCTGAGCAATGAAAAACATATTTTTTTGACCAATTAATATCCGAGCCGGCAAGCACTCTAGCGACCTTCGAAATTTCTTCATCAGGTAAACATAAAAAGACGATCTCTCCAACTCTAGCTGTCTGGATATTATCAATAGAAGCTATTCCTTCTCCGATGATTTCCTTGCTTTCTTCAGCAGAAGAGATCGTCCTGCATGACAGTGCCTTTATCTTGTACCCTTTCTTTAAGAGAGCATATCCCAGCGAAGTTCCGAGTCTTCCTGCACCGATTATTGAAACATCAGTCATTTTTCATCCTTAAAAATCTTGAGCCATTGATTTATCTCTAAGGGAGAGAGGGAGGTGACTTTTTTCTCTATTTCTAAAGATTTCCTGTGTTCCTTAAGCGCTGTTTGAAGCTCACGGTTAAACTCTTTAGAGCTCAAGGAGGTAGCTCTTTTTGATTTGGCAAATCTTTTTATCTCACGGTCTGAGCTTACCACAAAGAATCTTCTTAAATCTGTTTGTTTTGAAATTATTTTTTTAATGGTTTCGTCGGCATTCGTACCAAAAGGAGGAAAAATTACGGAGAACTTTTTTTTCTGGAACGTTTCGCCTATTAAATTTAAGTCTGGAGCTCCGTCGAAAACCAGGAGCACTCTTGTTTTTTTCAGGCTCTGGAAAATCAAAAGCCGAGAGACCAGGCGGTATTTAGCCTGGGGATCCTTGAGACTGCGGGGCGAAGAATATCCGATAAAATTGCTTCCATCGATTAAATAGGCCACTTGAGAAAGTGTGAATTAGAAGGCAGAAGGTTTCAGAAGCTACAGGGTGTAAGATTCTCCTGGCTTGAGGATGATAACTTCTGCTTTGTCTCCTACTCTTTTTTTGAATTCTTCAGGATCAGCGCTGATAAAAGGAAAAGTATTATAATGGACGGGGATCACTTTTTTTGTCTGGATGAACTCCACTGCCTTGGCCGCGGATGGAACGCCCATTGTGTATCTGTCTCCGATAGGAATAAAACTCAAATCTGGATTAAAGAATTCACCGATAAGTTTCATATCATAGGTTAATCCTGTATCGCCGGCATGGTAAATTGTCTTGCCGTCCATCTCGATAACGACTCCCGCCGGATCACCTTTTTCAGCAGAGTGGAGAGCTTGAACCATGTGAATTTTCACTCCTTTTGTTTCCACTGTGCCTCCGATATTCATTCCCTCGACAGTTATACCTTCTGCTTCACCATCTACTGCTATCTCATGGATGCCAACGAGGGTAGCGCCTGTTTTTTTACAAATAGCAAAGGAGTCACCTAAATGATCACCGTGATAATGGGTGACAACGACAACATCTGCATCTGAAATCTCGTCACAAGTGACTGAAGCAACGGGATTATCTGTTAAAAAGGGGTCAATGTATACAGTTTTTGAGCCCTGTAATTTTATTCCAGAATGTCCTAACCAGGTAATTTCCATTGTCCTTACCTCCTTTTTTAATTGGGGTCAGGCCTTTCAAACTTTCATGGTTTTGAGTTTATTTATATTTTAATCAAAGGCCCGATCATTTCAATTTAGCAAAGAAAGTTCAATTTATAAAAGTTTGAAAGGTCTGACCCCATTATTCCCCTATTATCCTGGAGGCCAGTGCATCCGCCTTCCCCCCAAGAGATGAAAGTGGATGTGAAAGACTTCCTGGCCTGAGTCCTTTTCTGTGTTGAGCACTATTCTATAACCTTTTTCAGCGATTCCTTTTTCTTGCGCAATCTGGCGCGCTTTGAGGAGCAGGTGACTTAAGATGTTCTTTTTTTCCTCGGGGATATCATTTAGTGAAGCGAAATGTTCTCTGGGAATGAGAAGAATATGAATCGGAGCTTGGGGGTTTATATCATTGAACGCGATCATTTTCTCGTCTTCAAAGACCATACTTGCCGGGATTTCTTTGTTTATGATCTTACAGAAAATACAGTCTTCCATCTTAGGCCTTCTTCTCCTATTCCTTTATTCTCTCTATATGGGCTCCGAGAGACTTAAGCTTTCCTTCCAGTTTTTCGTAGCCTCGATCCAAGTGTTCGACTTCGTTGACAATGGTTTCTCCGCTTGCAATCAACCCAGCCAAAACAAGAGAAGCGGAAGCCCTTAGATCCGAAGCTATGGTCTCTGCTCCTGAGAGTGGAGTTTTTCCTCTAACTGTGGCTTTATCTCCAGAGACTTCGATATTTGCCCCAAGGCGCAGCAATTCGTTAATGTGGGCAAATCTTCTGTCGAAGATTGTCTCGGTAATAATGGATGTTCCGGAGGCCTGAGTCATCAAAATAGTAAACTGGGCTTGCATATCGGTGGGAAATCCTGGATAGGGAGAAGTTGTAACATCTTGAGATTTGATATCTTCGCTTCCGATCACACGCAGTGAATGATTATTGAGTTGTTCTATTTTTGCTCCAGAGTATCTCAGTTTTTCAATGATAGTATCGAGATGGTGCGGCCGGGAATGGGTAAGCACGATGTTTCCTCGGGTTAATGCGCCAGCTACAAGGAAAGTCCCTGCTTCTATCCGATCGGGAATTATGTCATGAGTAGCTCCGCCCAGCTCCTTTACCCCCTTAATACGGATGGTCTCCTGGCCAATTCCATCAACCTTAGCTCCCATCTTAACCAGAAGCTCACACAGGTCTGATACCTCTGGTTCCAAGGAACAGTTTTTTAAAACAGTCTCCCCCTGGGCCAGGGAAGCTGCCATTATAAGATTTTCTGTTCCGCCTACGGATTTTTTCTCGAATTCTATCTCTGCTCCATGGAGCCTTTTTGCTTCTGCTTTAATATAGCCATGTTCGAGGCTTATCGTGGCCCCTAATTTTTCTAATCCATGGATATGGAGGTCTATGGGACGCGAACCGATGGCACAGCCTCCCGGCAAGGCGACTATCGCTTTTCCGTAGCGAGCCAAGAGAGGGCCCAAGACTAGAATGGACGCCCTCATGGCACTGATCAGCTCATAGGAAGCTTCAGCAGAGTTAATCTTTTTTGCTTGAATGGATAAAGTGTTTTTTCTCTTGCTGTAATTGGCTCCCAGCTCCTTCATGACGGTTAAAATCGTAAAAACATCTTTAACAAGAGGGATATTTTTGAGCCGCACCTTTTCTTTGGTCAAAAGGGAGGCCGTAATAGCGGGGAGAACTGCATTTTTTGCCCCGCTGATTTTGACTTTTCCTTTTAACTGAAGGTTAGGATTTCCGACGATTCTGATTCTTTCCATGTGCACTCATTCTAAAGTATTACCATTCAAAATTCAACTTTAAGAATTTTTGGCTTGCAATTACTTATTATTTCAAAGATAGTAAAAAATGCTGCCACGGCACACTTTATGTGGCCCTGATAATTAAATTTAATAAAATTGAATTTTGGAAATGGAGGGATCAAATGAAGATGCTAATAGGCAAAAATTGGGTTGATAAGGATGAAAAGATTGAAGTCCTCAACCCCTATAACAATGATCTTATAGACACAGTTCCTTCAGGCGATAATGATGATGTGGAAGCTGCCCTTCGGGCGGCCGAAGAAGGTTTTAAAATAAACCGGAATCTGCCCGTTCATCAGCGCATTTCTATCCTTTATAAAACCGCAGAAATAATTAGAGGCCATCAAGAAGATTTTGCCAGGACGATCGCCACCGAGGGGAGTAAAACCATTAAGGAAGCCAGAAAAGAGGCCAGTCGCTGCATAGATACAATCACAATCTCTGCTGAAGAAGCCCGGAGGATTGTTGGAGAGACCATTCCCTTCGACAGTCGTGAAGGTTCGGAGAACAGGGTAGGCTACTACCTTCGCTTTCCAATCGGAATAATTGTAGCTATTACTCCTTTTAATGATCCCTTGAACCTTGTAGCCCATAAGGTTGGGCCAGCAATTGCCGGTGGGAATTCGGTAGTTCTAAAGCCTGCCACCGTCACGCCCCTTTCTGCTTTAAAGTTGGGGGAGGCTTTTATTGAAGCTGGCCTTCCCTGGAATATCTTAAACATTGTTACGGGCCGTGCTTCGAAGATTGCTGATGCCTTGGTGACAGATTCCCGGGTGAGAATGATTTCCTTCACTGGAGGAACTGAAGCTGGCCAGGACATAGTCAAAAAAGCGGGTTTGAAGAAAATAGGAATGGAGTTGGGATCGAACTCTCCGGTTATTGTTATGGACGATGCTGATCTTCAACAGGCGGTGGAACTTTCTGTGTCCGGGGCCTTCTGGGCCGTCGGGCAGAACTGCATCGGAGTCCAGCGAATTTATATCCACGAGACTGTTTATGATGAGTTTGAGAAGATGTTTGTGGAGCGAACGAAAAAAATAAAAGTTGGCTATCAATTGGATGAAGAGACGGATATGGGTCCCATGATTACCGAAGAAGAAGCAGCTCGTGTGGAAAAGTGGATCGGGGAAGCCTGTGAGTCCGGGGCTGAGCTTCTAACCGGAGGCAAAAGGAAAGGAACACACTTTGAGCCTACAGTTTTTAGGAATATGCGCGAGAGCGCCAAGCTCAATTGCGAAGAAGTATTCGGTCCGGTGGTGAATCTTTATAAAATTTCTTCCCTGGATGAAGCGATCAAACTGGCCAACAGTGTCAGGTATGGGCTCCACGGAGCCATCTTCACCCGTTCCCTGGAGAATGCCTTTAAGGCTATCAAAGAACTTGATGTGGGCGGAGTGATGGTTAATGATTCCACAGATTACCGTATAGATATGATGCCCTTTGGCGGTGTGAAATGGAGCGGACTCGGTCGGGAAGGGATTAAATTTGCCCTCCTTGAGATGACAGAGCCTAAAGTCGTCTGTTTCAACCTCTGAAAATCAGAGAGAGCCGAGAGCCTGGTCGAGATCAGCTATGATATCGTCCGGGTTTTCAGCCCCCACGCAAAGTCTTATCATTTGAGGTGGAACATCAGCCTTGGCGCGGGCTTCTTCTCCTTGTTGCTCAAAATCATTATTCTAAGACCCTATTTCTTGAAATTTTCTTCTTCCTATTTCCTATTGTAATTTAAGAATAATATTTTAAGATTCTATTCTTATCACATTCTATATTATCTTTTTCTTTATAATATATTTCTATGAATTCAATTTTTTCTTCTTCTGCAAAAAATGCATATACAATTCTAATACCACTGCGGGAACCTTTATGTTTTAATGTCTTGCAGCGAAAATGTTTCACTTTATATATTTCTGTATTAATTCCTAAACCGCTTACTCTAAATATTCTAGGCGGGTATCCCCTTGGATATGTTTCTAATACTCTCTTTAATAAATCTAAATCTTCTTCTAATGTGCGATACTTTCTAAGCAGCGTTTTAAATTGTTTATCAAACTCGGGCAGGTTAGAAAATTCCATTATTCTTCAGGGTATGTTCTTACAGAATAAGCGGCTTTTCTGTAAAAGACTGTTTCATAATCTATGATCTCTTTATCGTCTGTTACCTGCCAAGGGATATCATTATGAGAATGATCTTCTATAGCAAGAGCGTTCATTGAAGATAACCTGCTAATCACATTATTTATTACCTCAAGCTCCCTTGCATTTAATTTACTTAAATCGTATTTTATTTGGGGGATATACTTCTTTTGGCGCTTTCCAAAATATTCAACGGTCATTTTTTTCAAAAATTTATCCTTGATCATTTCATCTATAATTTCTTTAAAATGACAAGGGGCAGGCCCATAACTAATCTTTCTGTATTGCTCTCCTGTCAAGTGTTCTTCATATAATTCATAGAAGTTAAAATCGGCAAAATATAGTAGCTTATAAATAACAGTTTCCCCCACATTTGGTTTTGCTGCGCATTTTTCTAAAATATAAAGTAGAACTTGCTTAAATTTATCTCTATTTAACTTTGGAATATTAGAACCCCTTGCAACTTTAGTTTCTTTTCTTTTCTTCTCAGGACTTAATAAAATATCTGGTGATATTCCAAATATCTGTGCAAGTTTAGCCAACTCAATACTGTTAACTTCTCTTTGCCCAGATTCTATTTGTGATATTGAAGGTCTAGGCAGTTTCAATATTTCTGCGATTTGTTCTTGAGATAACTCTAAATCTTCTCTAAAATTCTTTATTCTTTTGGCCAATTCCTTTTTAGTAATCATAGTTACTACCTCTCTATAACATATATTATGTTATGAAATGCTACAATCTATGTATGAATTTATTACATCCTTTAAGAGTTGTCAAGTTATTTTCTTAATTTTATTGTTTTAACCTCTAAGAATCAGAGAGAGCCGAGAGCCTGGTCGAGATCAGCTATGATATCGTCCGGGTTTTCAGCCCCCACGCAAAGTCTTATCATTTGAGGTGGAACATCAGCCTTGGCGCGGGCTTCTTCTCCTTGTTGCAGGTGAGTAGAAATGGCAGGGATTGTAGCGATGCTTTTAATACGGCCCATATCTCCGGCTCTGAAGATAATCTTAAGATTGTCAAAAACTTTTCGTGCGTTTTGAGGGGGTCCATCGACTCGAAAACTGAGGAGGTGGCCGTAGCGGTTTACTTCTTTTCCCTTCCCATCGTCTGAATCTACTAATTTCATGAATTTTTTGGCCAGGTTATGGAGAGAAAAACTCTCTAACCCCAAATAATCTACCTGATAGACTTTGGGATGCTGGCTGAGATATTCCGCGACTTTCTCGGAGTTAGCGCTAACCAGGTCCATCTTGGAGCGCAGTGTCCGAAGGTCATTCAAGGCAAAAAGAGCATTCAGAGGTGCTGCTGCTGGGCCATTATCCCTATAAGGGAGGAACTTTACATACTCAGCGAAGCTTTGTTTGAAGAGGGGATTTTCATTTTTTATCTTGGTTGCAATAGGTTTGCGGCTGATTAAAGCTCCTCCTATAGCCAGACCGCCAGAGGTTATGGATTTGGTTAGAGAATGGATAACGATGTCTGCCCCATAAGCAATGGGGCGCATTAGAGCTGGAGTAGCGCAGGTTGAATCGATGATAAAAGGAATTTCCCAGGAGTGAGCCAGTTCTACAAGCGCCTTGACATCACAAAATGATTGCTGAGGATTGCTTGGAGCCTCAGAATAGAGGAAGCGGGTATTCTCATCAATTTTTGCCTTCCACTCTTCTACGTCGTCCTGATGGTCAACCCAGCGTATTTCTATTCCCCTTTCTTTCATTTTCCTCACTGTGAAGTGCTGGAACGTACCGCCGTATAGCTGAAAAGAAGAGACAAAATTTATTTTCTCTGCTCCTTCTTTCTGTTTTACGAGAAGAGAATCTACAGCTAACATGATCGCTGACATTCCAGAAGCTGTTACCAAGCAGGAGGTATCGTAGCCAGTCTGGTAACCTTCAAGCAAGGCAAGAACCCATTCTAAATAGTATGTTGTAGGATTGGCTATCCGCGTATAGCACCAGGTTGGGATTAAATAGGCAAGAGCAGCCTCCATTTCATCAGAATCCCTGTAAGCTTGGGCAGTAGCAAGATAAAGAGGTTCTATTACAGATCCCTGATTTTGAGATAAAGCTTCTTCTACAGTGTAGAGACCATGAACGGCTATAGTGTCAAATTTGAGTTTTTTTATCCGGGCAATTTGTTTTTCTTTTTGGACCAAAAATTTTTCAGCTTCTTTGACGTATTTCATTACACCTGGACCATATAAGTGATCATCAGTCATGATTCCTCCTCTACTTGGTGAAAATTTCCTTTACTTTTTTTTCTTAGCCTTATATTTCTTTAGAACAGAGCTCAGCCTCCTGACACCCTCAACAATTTGCTCCTTTGTGGGATAGGAAAAGTTTATCCTCATCGTGTTGTACCTACGAAAGCCTTTAGGATAAAAAACGTCACCTGGGACAAAAGCAACCTTCTCCTCAATAGCCTTGTAGAAAAGCTCTGATGTATTTATCTCCTCTGGCAGTGCTATCCAGAGGAACAATCCTCCCTCAGGATTTGTCCACTCTACCCCCATATCCTCAGGGAAATTCTCTTCTATGGCTCCAAGAAAGAAATTCAGCTTTTCAGAGTAGTACTCTATAGACCTCTTGAAGTGAGCATCCAGATCGTATTCTCGCAGGAATGCAGTGCAGATGTCCTGATTGAGCTTGGGGGTGTTGAGTATATTTGCCCCTTTAATGAAGGAGAACTTCTTTATGACCTCGTGGGGACCAATGTTGAACCCGACTCTAATCCCAGGACAGAGTATTTTTGAAAAAGTATAAATACCAATCACGTTCCCTTGATTTTTATCCAGAGAATAGATGGAAGGAAGGTGGCTGCCCCTGTACCTCAATTCCCTGTAAGGGCTATCCTCTACAAGAGGAATACCGTACTTTTTACTCAGTGATAAAAGAGCAAGCCTTTTCTCGAGACTTATGGTTATACCTGAAGGGTTCTGGAAATCCGGAACAACATAAATGAATTTTGGTTTTTTCCCTTTAGTTATAAAGTTTTCTATCTCCGTCTCCATTCCCTTAACATCAGATCCATCTTCTTCTATATCTTTGGCAATGTATTCTGCATCTTCCATCTCAAAAGCGGCCAAGGCACCTCCAAATGTTGGGAGGTCGATGACGATGATATCTCTCGGTTCAAGGAACAATCTTCCAACCAGGTCTAAACCATGCTGTCCAGAGGTGGTAATCATTATATTTTCAGGTTCGATATGGATATTATCTTTCTTGAGATATTCTATTATGGACTGCATCAATTCTTTCTCTCCGGGAATAGGAGTATATTGAAGTACACGATCCCAATCCTCCTTTAGTGACTTCACCGCAGCTTTCTGAATAAGGTCTAAGGGAAAAACATCGCTGCTGGGTAATCCCCCGGCAAAAGAGATTATTCCGGGATCATTCAGGTACTTCAGAATTTTTCCAATGGCATAACCCTCGAATCCTTTCATAATATTAGTGAATAATGATTTCATATTGGTCCTCTATGATTATTTTTTTGTATATATTATCTTGCTGTGATTGTTTTATGATTTTTTTATTTTATACCGTTCTGGATCATCAAAGACATCAATGACGTTTGCTCTTGTGAGAAACGTGGCTGAATGCACCACACCTTCGGGGATATAGTACCAATCACCTTTTCTGTATACCCTGGTTTTTTCCCCTATTGTAAGGGACATCTCTCCCTCGACCACCAAGCCCCATTGGGCGCAGTGAGAATGAGGAGGAACTTCGCCGACAGCTTCTATATCAAAAAAAGCTACCTGTTTGTCCTTACCTTGAAGAAGCCAGCCTCGCACTCCCTTAAGAGGGACATCGATTTCTGGAAGATCTCTTAGCATTTTGGGATAAGCAGTACCTTCCCATTCTTTCATGTAATTTTTCATCTATCCTTTCCTTTCGATTTTCAAAATTGGGATTCAAAATTGGGGCCTGGCACCAATTTTCTGGGGCCTGGCACCATTTATTCAATGGCACCATTTATTCAATGTGATTGGGAACTGCAAATAATTGGGGCCTGGCACCATTTAAGCGCCTTTTCCATTATAAATATTTTTCATGAGTTTTCACCCATAGTTGGGTACTTTTCCTATTTTTTCCCCTTCATCAAAATAAACCCTTGGTATATCCTCCGTCAACCTGCAAGGCAACTCCGGT
>SOIV01000115.1 GCA_004377005.1 Candidatus Aminicenantota bacterium
AATGCCGAAGAGGGGACTCGAACCCCTACTCCCGAATATCAGGAACTAGCCCCTCAAGCTAGCGTGTCTACCAATTCCACCACTTCGGCATTTAAACCTGGGAGGCTCATCTAGGCAGTATTGCCTATATTTAAGGGAGAAAGTTTTCTGACCTTTATTTTCTCTTCTCTGTTTCTGTGTTTTTTTGTTCTTTTTTCTCTGTTGCTGGAGGCTTCTTTTCTTCGGTTTCTTTTTTTGTTTCCGTTACCGTAGCTGCCTCCTCTGTCGGTGCTCCTTCGCCTTTTACAGCCGATGTTACTCCTTTTACAGACAGCATCCAGAGCCCCAGCGAAGTTGTCATAAAAAGTATGGCACTAATTGTGGTTGCTCTGGATAAAATATTGGCCGCACCACGTGGTCCGAAAACAGTCTGGCTGCCTCCCCCTCCGAATGCTCCAGCCAGATCAGCAGCTTTGCCTGATTGAAGAAGAACAGCAATGATGAGAATGAAACAGACGATAATGTGGATTACTGTGATTATACCGCTCACTTCTTCTCCTTGTAAGCTTTTATTGCTTCTTTCGTTATTTGAATGAATGAGTCAGCTTCCAGCGAAGCTCCTCCGACTAATGCTCCGTTTATGTTATTTTCCTTTAGTATAGAATATGTATTGGCTGGCTTCACTGAGCCGCCGTAGAGAATTATAGCATACGAAGCAATCTCATTTCCATATTTTTCTGTCAGCTTCTTTCTTATGAAGCTATGGACTTCCTCTGCTTGAGGAGGTGTTGCTGTTACGCCCGTTCCGATAGCCCAGATAGGCTCATAAGCGATAACGATCCGCCTTATCTCGTCTTTCCCCAGCCCTTCCAGCCCTGAATTTATCTGGGTTCCGACTTTATCCATTGTGTTTCCCTTTTCTCTTTCTTCCAGTGATTCCCCGATGCACATGATTGGCGTAAGTTCATGAGCTAAAGCTGCTTTGATTTTTTTATTAACAGTCTCATTTGTTTCACCAAAATATTGCCGCCTTTCTGAGTGACCGATAGTGACATATTGACAGCCTGCATCTTTGAGCATCGGCGGGGAGACTTCGCCAGTGAAAGCTCCTTTTTCTTCCCAGAAAATGTTTTGGGCGCCAAGCTGGATAGTGCTTCCTTCAATTACTTTTTTCACTTCACTCAGCATAGTATAGGGAGGAATTACAACAAGCTCTGCATCCGTCAGTTGAGGACTTTCCTCTTTTAGAGCTTTAACCATTTCCACAGCTTCAGGAATGGTCTTATGCATTTTCCAGTTTCCCGCGAGGAAAGGTTTTTCGTTACTTATTGTCATTTTATTTCTCCGATAATACTTCGATACCAGGGAGGGTTTCGTTTGCCATAAATTCCAATGAAGCACCCCCTCCGGTTGAAATATGGGATATTTTCTCACTCACTCCTGCTTTGTAGACAGCTGCTACTGAATCTCCTCCTCCTACGATTGAGAGGGCTTCAGAGTTGGCTACTGCCTCCGCTATTTTCATTGTTCCCTGGGAGAATTTATCGATTTCAAACACTCCCATAGGACCGTTCCAGAAGATTGTTTTTGCCTTGGCTATGATTTCTGAATATTTCTTGATGGTTTTTGGCCCGATATCAAGACCCATCAATTCTGAAGGAAGAGGCGGAGAGTCCAATGTTTTAACCTCTGCGGCGGAGTCCTTTTCAGCGGCGACAAGATGATCAGAAGGAAGATAAAAATTAACTTTTTCCTCTTGGGCTCGATCTAAAAGGAGACGGGCGAGCTCTATTCTATCTTCCTCGATAAGGGAGCGGCCGACTTCATATCCCTGGGCTTTGAAAAATGTGTAAGCCATAGCGCCGCCGATAAGAATACTGTCAGCTTTGTTTAAAAGGTTCTCTATGACCGGAATCTTATCAGAGACTTTTGCGCCTCCGAGAATGGCTACGTATGGTTTTGGGGGAGAATGAACGGCTTTACTCAGATAATCAACTTCTTTTTTGAGGAGAAAGCCAGCTGCTGATTTTTCAACATACTGAACAATGCCGACAACTGAGGCATGGGATCGGTGCGAGGCACCAAAAGCATCGTTGACATAATAGTCGATTTCTTGAGCCAAAAGTTGAGCAAAAGAAGAATCATTAGCTGTCTCTCCTTTATGAAACCGCAGGTTTTCCAGAAGAAGAGTCTGGTCTTCCTTGAGTTCTTTCTTTAGTTTTAGGACTTCCTCCCCGATAACATCAGGGGCAAGAATGACCTCCTGAGGAATGAGCTCGGAAAGCCTTTCTGCTACAGGCTTAAGGCTAAATTCAGGAATATATTCTCCTTTGGGACGTCCCAAATGGGAGGCGACTACCACTCTTGCCTTTTGCTCGATAAGGTAATTTATGGTGGGAAGAGCAGCCTTTATCCGTGAATCATCTCTTATTTTGCATTCTTCATCCAAAGGAACGTTGAAGTCAACCCGGAGGAAAACTATTTTTCTCTCGAGATCTAAGTCTTTGGGAGTGAACATGCCCTCTTAACGGGAGATGTACTTGATCAAGTCTATCATGCGGCAGGAAAAACCCCATTCATTGTCATACCAGGCAAGAATTTTCACCAGGTTTTCATCTGTAATCCTGGTGAAAAGCCCGTCTACGATGCCAGAGTGAGGATTGGCCATAAAATCAACAGAGACAAGAGGCTCCTCAGTGTAATCGAGAATTCCCTTCAACTTGCCTTCGGAAGCTTTCTTGAAGGATTCGTTAACTTCATCGGCGCTGACATTTTTCTTTAAAAGCGCTACCAAATCCACGACAGATACATTGCAGGTGGGAACTCTTATGGCTATGCCGTCGATTTTCCCTTCGAGCTCGGGAATAACAAGTCCTACAGCCTTGGCAGCTCCGGTTGTTGTGGGAATTTGAGAGACGGCTGCTGCTCGGGCTCGACGAAGATCTTTATGGGGTGCATCAAGTAATTTCTGGTCACTTGTATAGGCATGAATTGTGGTCATAAAGGCTTTTTCAATGCCAAACTCCTGATGGAGAACTTTTACTACAGGGGCCAGGCAATTGGTAGTGCAGGAGGCCATGGAGATGATGTGGTGTTTTTCTGGATCATAGATTTCTTCGTTGACTCCGAGGACAATCGCTACGTCTGGATCTGGGGCAGGCGCAGAAATTATAACTTTTTCAGCACCACCTTTTTCGATATGCTTGATTGCATCCTGTTTTTTCCTGAATATGCCCGTAGATTCAATAACGATAGAGGCCCCCAGCTCTTTCCACGGAAGGTTATCAACGTCCTTCTCGCAAAGGACTTTTGTTTTTTTATCATTGACTATTATTGCATCTTCCGAGGATTTAATATTTGCCTCTAGAATCCCGAGTACAGAATCGTACTTGAGCAGATGAGCCAGAGTTTTAGAATCAGTGATATCGTTTACAGCCACGATATCAATGTCGGGATCCTGGTAAGAGGCGCGGAAAAAATTTCTTCCAATACGGCCGAATCCATTTATTCCGATTTTAAAACTCATATGAAACCTCCTCTTATATATCTGTTTCTTTATTAACACAAAAACAGGCTTAAATCAATGAATACAGTGACATGTGATTTCTTTCTGATAGCTTAAAATAATATGAAAACAT
>SOIV01000300.1 GCA_004377005.1 Candidatus Aminicenantota bacterium
CAGGACTCTCCGGCCCCTTTGTTTAAGGGCCTGATAATCCCCCATAGATTGAGCGCTTATCAATTTGCCAAAAGAAAAGTTTGTCTCAGGAACATGGAGATCAAACTCCGGCTCATCTACGAGCTGGAGAAAAAGGCCGTTGTTCGGTCCTCCCTTATGAAGCTGTCCTGTGGAATGTAAAAATCGCGGTCCGTAGCCTAAAGTTGTTGCCAGTCGTGTACGGTTTAAAAGTTCATTTCTGACTTTCTGCAGAGCCACCGTTACCTCCTTCAGGGGATTAAGGTAGGCTTGAAGGGCGATGTAGTCTCCTGGCTTTGCTTTAAGGATCCAATTCTTAAGCGCATTAGCCAATCCCTCAGTCTCTTCAACGGAGAATGTTTCGACTTCTTTATTTTTCTGTTTTTCAGCCTCATCTTCCTCCATCATTTTTTGAGTAAACTCTTTAGCAAGCTGAACATCAGGCTGATTAAAAGGATGTATCCCGATAACTGCTCCTGTAGCTGCGACTGCAATTTCCCAGCGGAAGATCTCCTGCCCCAAATCTGTTTTCTCTTCCAGAGTTATTCTTATGGTGGGGTGGCCAGCTGCCTCAAGATCCTTTAGCCGTTCTTCCAGTTCTCTATCTTGATCTCCTTCAAGGTTCAGCCCGACAAAAATCCGGTCTTTATCGTAAGCATGAATGGTTGCTTTAGGCTCATTCACGACAGGAACTAAGCCCTTCCCGTCTTTTCCTGTGCTCTCTGCAATAAGCTGCTCTATCCAGTCAGGGAAACTGCTGAGCGAGGATGAGGTCAAAAAGGTCAGTTTATCACGGGTTTCTGATAGCTCACCCAGGGCTGCACCCAGGATTAAGCCTGAGGCTTCATCTTCTGGCAGACAAAAGGCATTATTCTCTAAAGCAATCCAGGCCCTGTCAAGCAGCTTATGAGTATCCAGACCGATAAGGGCTGCTGGAACTAGCCCAAAGACCGAGAGTGCAGAATACCGTCCTCCAACATCAGGTGGAGCTTCAAATACCTGACGAAAACTCCTCTTCTGAGCCAGATTCATAAGAGGTGTACCAGGATCAGTGATAGCCACAAAATAGCGCCCTGGATGGTCATACACTTTACTCGCCTCATTCCAGAAATGACGAAAGAGGGAGAGAGTTTCAAGGGTAGTTCCGGATTTACTGGAGACGAGAAAAAGAGTCTTCCGGAGATCTATCTTATCCTGCATAGAACGGACAGCCTCGGGGTGAGTGCTGTCGAGAACGAAGAGTCCAGGATAATCTTTTTTGTAACCAAATGTCTTCTGGAAAACCTCAGGAGCAAGGCTCGAGCCTCCCATACCCAGCAAGACTAAATGGGTTATTTCTTCTCTCTTCACTTCTTGAACGAATTTATCGATATCTCCAAGCTTCTCATGCATGATTTCAGGGAGGATAAGCCAGCCTAACCGGTCCTTGATTTCAGGAACAGGCTCGGAAAACCAGAGAGTAGGATCCTTAGCCCAGAGCCTTCGAGTAAAATTCATCTTCTTCCAGGACTTTAGCCGCTCTCCAAGGCGAGATTGATCTCTTCCTAGTTCTAGAATCTGTCGAGCCCTCTTACCATGAATAACTTCATGGCGTTTCTCTTCCAGCGCATCCAACAATGAGTCAAAAGAATTTGAGAAGGCTGCAGCACCATCCCCCTGCAGTTTTTCAGTAATAGACTTGAGGTCCACTCCAAGCTCCGCTAAACGGGTGATGGATGCTTCAGCTTCCGTTAATCTTGCCTCAAGCGTGGGATTCACCTTCCCATGGTCACGGAAGGCGTTTAGAGTATAAGGAGGCATGGTGTTGACTGTATTTGGCCCTATAAGCCCTTCAACATAAAGCACATCTGAATAGACAGGGTTCTTTGTTCCCGTGCTTGCCCAGAGCGGGCGTTGAACTCTAGCTCCGTTGCGCATCAAACGTTCCCAGGCCTGACCACTGAATAGTTCCTTGAAACGTTTGTAAACCATTTTGGCAGTGGCTATCGCAATCTTTCCTCTGAGTTCCAGAGCCTGGGGAGAGCCTGTGGCTTCCAGAGCTTTATCCACAGCGGTATCCACGCGGCTGACGAAGAATGATGCGACAGAAGCCACTTTGCTTGGGTCCAAACACTTCTTCACCCCTCTTAAATAGGCCTGGGCAACAGCTTCATAATGAGCTAAAGAAAACATAAGGGTTATGTTTACATTAATTCCATCTGCAATAAGTGCTTCTACGGCAGGGATTCCTTCTGGCGTGGCAGGAACTTTAATCATTAGATTAGGTCGATTCACTTCCTTCCAGAAGCGGCGAGCTTCGGCAACGCTTCCTTCTGTGTCGTGGGCAAGACCAGGAGACAACTCTAAAGATACAAATCCGTCCGCCCCACCGGTTTCTTCATAAACACGTCTAAAAATATCGGCTGCCTTCTGGATATCTTCTATTGCCAGCTTTTCGTAGATATTTCGGGCATCTATGCGAGGGTTGTCTTTCAGAAGCTTATTCAAGGTTTCATCATAATCAGAGCTCCCGGCTATGGCTTTTTGGAATATGGTGGGATTACTGGTGACGCCCCGTAATTCATCCTCCTTTACTAAATGCTCAAGCTCCCCGCCAATGATTAAACTCCGGCGGATATAGTCAAGCCAAACGGACTGGCCGTATTGCTGTAAATCCGTTAATGGATTCATTTCTTTATTTCCTTAAATTTCCACTTAAAAATCTCATATTGAAAACTTAATCAGTTTTTATCTTCTGCTCTAAAATTCTAATTCTTTCTTTTACATCATCTGAATTGACGAGATAGGATCCGGAAACAAACATATTGGCTCCAGCCTCGCAGACCTCCTCGATTGTATCTGGCTTAATTCCACCATCAACTTCTATATCCAGATCAGGCCGCAGTTTTCTCAGTCTTTTTATCTTATCCGACATTTCGGGTAAAAATTTGCTGCCGTAAAAGCCTGGATTGACGGTCATGACAAGAACTTGATCAATGCTATCTAAATAATTCAGGATAAGGTCAGCATCTGTTTCAGGATTCAAGGCGAAGGCGATTTTCTTCCCCTTTGTCTTCACAGATTCTATGATCCTCTCCGGATTTTTTACTGATTCGAAATGAGCAATCACGGCATCAACTCTTTCCCAATTTTCATCAACCCAATTTTCCGGATTATCAATCATCAGATGAGCTTCATACAGGTATTTTTTCTCGGGCAGCCTAAAATTAAAATCAAGGGAATTATTGGGGACAAATTTACCGTCCATTATGTCAAGCTGAAGCAGCCGGGCAGAATCCTTGATTCTGGAAAAAATATCGTCCAACTCTTTTTGTGTCTTGGCTATAACAGCCGGAATAATGATTTTTTTCATCTTTTCATCTCATAATCTCTGATTTTTTTTATTCGCCTTTTATGTCTTTTCTCTCCACTGAACAGCGTATCTAGCCAGACATTTATAATTTTTTTTACTTTTTCTTTCAACCGCAAACCTGCATGATCTGAGGCAATTATAACTCTCATTCAATCAATCTTTTTTTCTTTTCATGAAATTAATCCTCTGGGGTTAGATATCAGCGTTTGACATTTCCTTTAATCCTAATATAAAAAAATGCAAACGT
>SOIV01000180.1 GCA_004377005.1 Candidatus Aminicenantota bacterium
GAAGAAAATTTGATAAAATTTAAAATAGACTAAAAAAGTTATGAAAATAACTCAACTCACCATCAAAAGACCTATTACAACCTTCATGTTTTTTCTGGGCATAGTTCTTCTTGGTTTTGTCTCCTTGAGAGAGTTGAGTGTGGACCTGCTGCCTGATATCAGTTATCCCCGCCTCTCTGTTGTGACTGAATACCCTGGAGTTGCCCCGGAAGAGATAGAAACTTTTGTGACTTTGCCTCTGGAAGCTGCTGTAAGCAGAATTCCCGGGTTGCGCCGGGTGGAGTCCGTATCCAAAGAAGGTCAGTCCTTCATGACACTCGAGTTTTCCTGGGGTACCAATATGGATTTTGCCACGCTGCACACAAGAGAAAAACTTGATGGTGCTCCGATCCCTGAGCAGGCTGAAGATCCGGTAATCATTCCTTTAGATCCTCAGAGTAAACCCATCATGGTTATAGCCATTTCTGGGGACAGATCTCTTCTGGAGCTAAAAGAATTCTCAGAGGAACTGATAAAACCTCGCTTAGAACAGATAGAGGGAATAGGCTCGGCTGAGATAGTTGGAGGTGTGGAAAGAGAAATTCAGGTAGAAGTTAACCCCAGGCTTCTTTCGCTCTACGGCCTAACCATAGACCAGATTGCCGGAAGAATAGATGAGTTTAATCAAAACCTTCAGGGAGGAACAATAAGAAAAGGCCGATTCAAGTATGCTCTTCGAGTTGTGGGCGAGTTTGAGGCGTTGAGTGAGATAGGAGAAATAAGCCTTAAAACGACAGAAGAAAGAGGAGTTATCCGGCTTAAAGATGTAGCTCAGATCCAAGACTCCATTAAAGAGAGGCAAGGTATAACCAAGCTCAATGAGAAGGAGAGTATTGGAATCCTGGTCAGGAAAGAGTCAGGAGCTAATACAGTAGAAGCGACAAGGACAACCCATGAAGTACTTGAAGATATAAAAAAGGAAAATCCGGGAACAGAAATCCTTGTAGTCTCTGAACAAGCAAGATATATCGAAGAGGCAATCTCGTCAGTCCTAAGATCCATTATTTTCGGTGGAATCCTGGCTTTTTTTGTTTTGTTCATCTTCCTCCAGGACTTGAAGACTCCAATCATTATTGCCGTTGTTATTCCTATTTCTATAATTGCAACCTTTAATCTTCTCTACTTCAGAGATATCACCCTGAATATAATGTCCCTGGGGGGGCTTGCGCTTGGAGTCGGGATGCTTGTCGATAATTCCATAGTTGTTTCAGAGAGTATTTTCAGGCATAAAAGCCTCGGAAAAAATCTTCTTGATGCAGCTTTTACGGGCACTAAAGAGGTAGGAATGGCTGTTACTGCCTCTACTTTAACCACAATCTCAGTTTTCCTCCCCGTTATCTATGTTCATGGAGTGGCCGGCCAGTTGTTTAAAGACCAGGCTTTTACGGTGACTTTTGCCCTTCTTTCCTCGCTTGTCGTTTCTCTAACCCTTCTTCCTGTGCTCTTCTCACGCAAGATTGAGCTCGAAAAGATGGGAAAGGAGCCAGAAGAAAAAAATGCGGTAAAAAAGGAAATAAATCCCAATAAAAAGTCAAAATTTGGCTATTTACTCTATCCTTATAAAGGAATTAAGTGGCTTTTTTATTATACATTCAAGGGTATCTACCTGGTTTTAAATTTTATTTCAAGCTTTCTCCTTCAACTCATGCTTCTGGTTTTCCATTACATCAGCCTTCCCTTTAAGCTTGTTTTCAGGGTCATTTTTAAAGGATTCAATTTTGTCTATAAAAAATTTGCCTCTCGCTACCACCAGTTTCTCTCCTGGTGTTTGGATAATAAAGGAAAAGTTCTTGTTGGATCTCTTGCTTTTTTGATCCTGACTTTATTTCTCGCTACTCAAATCCCAAGAGAGCTCCTGCCTAAGCCCGAGACTGCTTCCTTTGAATTGAATCTAAAAACGCCGGTTGATTACTCTCTGGAGCAAACCGTGGGTGTCGTCTCTTTGCTCGAGCAATGGCTGGGGAAAAGCGAATCTGTCACAGAGATCTTTTCACAAATAGGAATTGTCAGTGGCATGGAGGGTCTTAATCCCGATATTTCCCTGAATTCAGTTCAAATTCATGTTGAAGTTCTAAAGACATCACAGGTGGAAAGCACAATCGAGGCTCTGAGAGAGAGACTTGAAGAGTTTCCAGATTTCAATTATTCCATTGTCAAAGAACAATCCACTCTTGCCCAATTCCTTGCTTTTTCCACGGCTGAAATTGGTCTTAAAGTCAAAGGGGACGATCTCATCAGGCTAAAAATTATTGCTGAGGAGCTTGTTGAGAAATTGAAGGATATTAGAGGGATTGCTGACCTAAACACAAATATCGGAGAAGGAAAACCTGAATTTTTGATAACGATAAGGAAAGATGCGCTGGAAAAATATAACATTTCGCCCCAGGCAATTGGCGAGTTTCTTGTAGATGCTGTTCGAGGAAAGGTGGCTACCCAATTTAAAGAGTTGGAAAAAAAGTACGACATTTTGGTTCGGATGGAGGAAGCAACAAGGGACAACATCGAGTCCCTTCTGGATGAGCATATTCAATACAGAGGATCCCTTATTCCTTTAAGAGAGTTGGTTTCTTATGAAATAACCAAGGGGCCTAAGGAGGTCCGGAGAGAAAATCAACAAAGGGAAGTATTAGTAACAGCTAATCTTCGCGGCGCAAAGATAAGCCAGGTTGTCCCCAAGATTCAAGCTAAAATCGATGAACTTTCCTTGCCTTTTGGTTACAGGGTTGTCTTCAGCGGGGAGCAGGAAGAGATGAGCCGGTCCTTCAGAAGCCTCATTTTTGCTTTCTGCCTGGCGGTCCTTTTGGTTTACATGATCATGGCTGCTCAGTTTGAATCTCTGCTTCATCCTTTCTTGATTTTATTCACTCTGCCCATGGGTCTTACAGGTGCTATCTGGGCTTTATTTTTAACAGGTCAAACTCTAAACGTTATTTCTGTGATCGGGATGGTTGTTTTAGGCGGGATAGTGGTCAATGATGCTATCGTAAAAATAGATTACACAAACCAGCTTAGAAAAAGAGGATTAAGCTCGAGAGAAGCCATTATGGAGGCGAGCCGGGTGAGACTGAGACCCATATTGATGACAACAGTTACGACTGCCTTCGGCCTTTTTCCAATGTCTTTGGGACTGGGAAGAGGTTCTGAGCTTCAGCAGCCTTTGGCGATCTCTGTTATAGGGGGACTTATTCTAGCCACTTTCCTAACCCTAATCCTTATTCCCATAGCCTACGAACTTGCCGAGACGAGGAAATCTTTATCTAAAAAATGAAGATATTTGTTGAGCGTCCGATCGCCACAGCCATGTTTTTTGTGGCTATTTTTTTCCTGGGGATCTATTCTTTCCTCAATATTCCTTTTGAGTTAGCACCAAAAGAAGAGTATCCAAGATTAACCATAGATACATCCTGGAGTGACGTTCCTCCTGAAATTATTCAAACTCAAATTACCTCTCCGCTGGAAGAGGTTGCCTCCAGAATTAAAGGGGTAACAAAGATTACCTCGACCTCCAGAATAGGCCTTTCACGGATTACCCTGGAGTTTGATCCCAAAACCAACATGGAATTTGCCACCCT
>SOIV01000182.1 GCA_004377005.1 Candidatus Aminicenantota bacterium
GCGAGTTCAAGTCTCGTCGGCCCCGCCACTGTTTATCCCCATTAGGCACCATTGACCATTGACAAAGCTTTTATATCTAAATTATAATTTAAATCTGAGAGACGGGGGCGAATTGGTTTCGACGGAGATAATGAGGCAGATGTAGCATGTCGAGATTCCACCCACCTCGTAAAAAGGTGGAAAAAACTAAACGCAGAAAATCTGCCTATTGCTGCCTAAATAGTAGGCATGCCGTTTCTCTAGTTCTTTCCTGCGGTGCTTGAGAAGCGTCGACTAGCAGGATAGCGACCCAGGTTGGTCCTGAGCCTGGCAAGTGAAGCTAAATCGGGCCTGGTTCCGTTGTGTTCTTCCTCTTCGGACACTTCAGAACGAGATTGCAGAAGAGGATAAGCATGTAGAAGCTATCTGTTGAATGTCTTCGGACGCGGGTTCGATTCCCGCCGCCTCCAAAATAAACCTACAGAAAAGATAATACTTGAATAAAAAATTGGTTAGCCGAAAGAAGAGAAGTGCATTATTAGCAGGAGTTATTCTCTTTCTTCTTCTTTCTGTTATTTCCTTTTCTCAAACTCAACCTTTCATAAAGTTATCTGTCAAGGATTACCCCACTCTCAGCCGGGTCATCATCGAATCATCCTTTCCCATATCTTTCGACATCGAGAAAAGTTCATCCTTATTAATGGTTAATATAAGCACAGACGTGCCCTTTCGGATTCAGAGAGGAGCCTTTGAAAGTCGTATTATCAAGTCTTTCGGCTGGTCAAAGGGAAAAGATTTTTACATTCTGGCCATCAGGACCAAGGTCAGAAACTTCAGCTATGATTATTTTACCCTCAGCGATCCACCGAAATTGGTTATTGATTTCAGCCAGATTGATGAAGAGAAGAGTGAGACACCGGACAGTTTAAAACAAAAAGAGGCATCAAGAGGAAAAGTCCCTCAGCCATCAACAGCCTCACCTCCCTCGAGGGCACAAACAGGCTCATCCTTTCTCCAAGGAATGAAAACTATCGTTATCGACCCTGGGCACGGCGGCTTGGAGCCTGGAGCCAGAGGTAGATTTGGCACGTTAGAGAAAAATGTCGCTCTGGAAATCGGTCTCAAACTAAGAGCCGTTATTGAGCGGAATTTTCCTTCCCGAGTCGTCCTCACAAGGGATAAAGATCTGAATGTTTCCCTCGAGAATAGAGCTGCTTTAGCCAACAACAATAAGGCTGATTTTTTTATCAGCATTCATGCTAACAGTTCTTTTCGGAAAGATGCTCACGGATCAGAAACGTATTTCCTCAGCAGGGATGCTACAGATGAGGAGGCAAGAAAATTGGCTTTCCTGGAAAATAATCCTGCTGAATTTGGAGAGGGAATTACTGGAGAAAGTGAAGATGAAATACAGATGATCTTATGGGATATGGCTCAGTCAGCTTACCTTAAGCAGAGCAGCCTGCTCGCCGAAAGCATCCAGAAAGAGCTCAATCTACTGCTGAGAACATCAAATAGGGGGATAAAGCAGGCTCCTTTTACAGTATTAGCAGGAGTGGCTTGTCCTGCTGTATTGGTAGAAGTGGCTTTCATCTCCAATCCTCGGGAAGAAAGAAGTTTGACAAGGGAAGGATTTCAGCTTAATGTCGCCCAGGCAATCTATCGAGGTCTGGTGAATTATATCGAGCTTTATTCTCAAAAATGAGGTGAAGACATGGGCGTGAAAAGAATAGCGCTTCTTGCAGTCCTTCTTACGATCTTGGCCATTCTCGTTGTAATTTTTTTTAGAAGCGGCGCGTTGGAAAAGATAAAGCCACCTGCCGAAGCCCCTCCTCCTGTGCTTGAACCATCACCCCCAGGACCTGTTCAAATGAGAAAGATTGTTCTTTTTTTCCTCTCAGAGGCGGATACATTACTGCATCCTGAAGAAAGAGAGATCACTGCCAGTTCATCAATCGTTCGCCAGGCTAAGCAGGCAGTCGAGGAACTCATAAAAGGCTCCGATAAAGGCTACATCTCACCTTTTCCTCCAGAGACGAAACTGAGAGAGCTTTTTTTGACAGGAGATGGAGTGGCGTATGTGGATTTTTCCGAAGAGATTGTGGAGAAACATCTCTCCGGCTCGTCGGCTGAAATTTCAACAATTTTTTCGGTAGTGAACTCCCTTGCCTATAATTTTAAAACTATTAAAAAGGTCTTCATCTTGATCGAAGGCCAGGAAAGGGAAACTCTGGGAGGCCACATAAACCTGAGCCGGCCCTTTCTGCCTCTGTATGATTTAATCGCCAAGTAGTTTCGCCTCATTTAAGTCCTTAAAAGAGAGTGCTTTTCCTTATGGAAAAAATGGCAAAAGTTGCTATTGTTGGCTTTCCTAACGTGGGAAAATCTACCTTATTCAATCGTCTTCTAAAAGAGAAAAGGTCGCTTGTCCATTCTCTGCCTGGCATGACTCGGGATCAAGTCTCTGCCCACTGCAGCTTAAAGGGGAAGGAGTTTGTTCTGGTTGATACAGGTGGATTTTTTGATTTCCAGGAGGATCCCCTTTCATCCAAAATCAAAAAAAAGGCGAGGGAAGCAGCGGAGAACTCAGACATTCTTCTCTTTGTGCTGGACGGAAAAAGGGGCCTTTTGCCAGCTGAAGAGGAACTCTATTTTTCTTTGAAAAAATTGAATAAGCCGATTTTTGTGGTAGTCAATAAGATAGACTCTTCTTCAGAGGAAGTAAAGCTCGGTGATTATTATAGATTAGGTGAAGAGGAAGTTTTGGCCGTCTCAGCTGAGCACAAAAGAAACATGAAGCATCTCGAGTCATCTCTTATCGCCGCTCTCCCTGCTTTCGCGCCTGATAAAGAGGAAACAAAGGCTCTTAAAATAGCTATAGTTGGCCGCATCAATGTTGGAAAATCATCCATAGTGAATCGCCTCTGCGGGGAAGAGAGATTAATCGTGAGTGAAATACCCGGAACAACCAGGGATAGCATTGACATTCTGATATTAAGGAATAAGAAGGCTTTTTGCCTGGTTGATACAGCAGGGATTCGTAAATTGAGCCGTACCCGAGATAAAAGAGAAAAAGCCAGCATCATAAAAGCGAAGAAAGATATTACCCGGGCAGATGTTATTTGTTTGATTATGGATGCACAGGAATTCCCTACGCGTCAAGATTCGGCAATCGCTCATTTATCTCATAAATCAGGAAAGCCCTTGTTGATCGCATTGAATAAATGGGATTTAATCCAGAAAAATACTAACACTTCAAAAGATTTTAAACAGAAGGTTTATGAGAAACTGGATTTTGTCAATTATGCTCCTCTACTCTTTATCTCTGCTTTATCTGGGCAGAGAGTCATAAAAATTCTCGATATTGCAGAACAGGTCTATGCTAACGGGTATAAAAGAATAGAAACACCTCGATTGAATAATTTTTTATCCTGGATAAACGAAAATCATCCTCCTCTTTCAAAAAACAAAAGAAGAATGAAGATAAAATATATGACTCAAAAGGGAATTCTTCCCCCGACTTTTTTCCTCTTTACTCATTCACGAGTTCCCCTTGTCCCTGCTTATGAGAGGTTCTTCATACGTCTTCTGCGGGAAAAGTTTGATTTCTGGGGAAC
>SOIV01000283.1 GCA_004377005.1 Candidatus Aminicenantota bacterium
GCTTCCTGGCTACTGTTGGCCATTTGACAAAGGAACGTATCGCCTTAAACAAGCAACGGGAAATAGAAGAGGCTATCATCCAAGTTGTTCCTGGAACAGTTAGCAGCCAGAAATTGTACGAAGAACGAGATCTTTCTGTCTATGGTGGAAAGAACGAAGAAGGAAACCTTGTAGGTTTTGCCATTCATGCTTCAGGAATAGGCTTTCAGGATAAAATCACCCTCATGTTAGGGACAAACACCTCGCTTGAAAAGACAAACAGGCTGACTATCCTCGACCAGAAGGAAACGCCAGGATTGGGAGCAAAGATCACTGATCGCGACTCTTTCTTAAAGTACTGGGAAAACAGAGACTGCAGCGGAACCATCAGTCTCCGCAAGCCTGCAGTCAGTGCAGCAGAGGAACTTTTGCCTTCGGAAATCAATGCCATCACAGGTGCTACGATTTCCTCTGAGGCTGTCCTCAGTATAGTCAACAGTTCCCTGGAGCATGCCAGGAAACTAATAAAAGAAGGAAAGCTCGGCAGCGAGGCCCAAGATGTCAACTAAAACCGCCGGACAAGAATTCATCAAGGGCTTATGGGATGAAAATCCGGTTTTTCGCCAGCTCCTCGGTCTTTGCCCGACACTTGCCGTGACAGGCGCTGTAATCAATGGGTTGGCTATGGGATTGGCAACAGCTTTTGTCCTGATATTCAGTTCTCTTGTGGTTTCATCCATAAAAAAACTCATCCCAAGCCAGGTCCGGATTGCCAGCTACATTGTCATCATCGCCACTTTTGTAACCGTGGCAGACCGGTTTCTGGCTGCTTTTTTCCCTCCTATTTCTAAAAGCCTGGGGCCCTATATTCCCTTAATCGTCGTTAACTGTATTATTCTGGGCCGTCAAGAAGCTTATTCTTCAAAAAACAAAGTGGGGCGTTCTCTAATGGATGCGCTTGGCATGAGTGCGGGATTTGTCCTGGCCTTGCTCATCCTTAGTGCGATCCGAGAAATTCTGGGAGCGGGGACGTTTTTTGGATATCAAGTCATGGGAGCCTGGTTCGAGCCCTGGATTATAATGATCCTTCCTCCTGGTGCTTTTATTACTCTGGGCATCCTTCTTGCTCTTGCTTTGCAGATTGAACGCAGAACAAAGTCGAGGAAATAAGAATGGAACTTGTTGCTATTTTTATCTCTGCCATCTTGATCAATAATTTCGTTCTCTATTACTTCCTGGGGATATGTCCTTTCCTGGGAGTCTCTAAAAAAATCGACTCGGCTTTCTCGATGGGCCTGGCCGTAACCTTTGTTATGACTATCACCGCTGTTGTCTCCTGGGTTATCAACCACTGGATTCTTATCCCGCATGAGCTTGATTACCTCAAGATCGTATCTTTCATTCTTGTTATCGCTTCCTTGGTCCAACTGGTAGAAATGTTCATCCGTAAGATAAGCCCACCTCTTTACCAGGCACTGGGCATCTATCTCCCTCTGATCACAACGAACTGTGCTATCATGGGCCTGGCGCTTCTCGCTGCCTTGAGAGATTATGGTTTTGCGGAAACTGTCATATTCGGGTTCGCCTCAGGCTTAGGGTTTACTCTGGCCATTATCATCATGGCAGGAATCAGGGAACAGCTTGACCTGGCAGATGTTCCAGAGCCTTTGAAAGGACCGGCAATTGCTCTTATTGTCGCTGGGATTATGGCTCTTGCCTTCATGGGCTTTGTGGGGATGATAAAATAATGGAAGTTTTATTATCTATCATCACTATGGGGGCCATGGGTTTCCTCTTTTCCCTCGGACTTGTTATTGCCTACAGAAAACTAAAAGTTTACGAGGATCCGAAGATAGAGCAAGTTGCTGAGATCTTGCCCCAAGCCAATTGCGGGGCCTGCGGATATGCAGGATGTCGAGCGTTTGCTGAGGCTGTAGTAAAAGGCGAAGCCACTCCCAACAGCTGTCCGGTTGGTGACGCTGAAGTGGTAAAACAAATTGCTGAAACCTTAGGCGTCACTGCTGCGGAAGTTGTTAAAAAAGTGGCGCGCCTTCACTGCCGGGGAACTCATGAGGCGGCCAAAAATAGGGGGGTCTACATCGGCATTTCAACCTGCGACGCTGCTCACCTAATCGGAGGAAACAAACAGTGTTCTTATGGTTGTTTACACTTTGGAGATTGTGCTCGAGCCTGTCCCTTTGACGCAATCTATATGAGCGAAGAAGGGCTTCCTGTAGTAATAGAAGATAAATGCACCGCTTGCGGGAAATGTGTCGAGGCCTGCCCGAGAAACCTCTTTGAACTCCATCCTGTTTCTCAAGGAATTATCGTCTTCTGCCGCTCCAGGGACAGAGGACCCGTTTCAAGAAAGGTCTGTAAAAATGCTTGTATTGCCTGTGGAATATGTTCCCGGGCCTGTCCGGAAGCCATCGTCATCGAAAACAATCTGGCAAAAATAACCGATTATAAAAAAATAGATCCGGAAAAAATTCCTGAAATTGAAAAATGTCCCACAGATTCCATCGGTCGCTTGAAGAAGGAAGATGAGGGATAAGGGAATAGTTGTCACTACAGAAGAGGATATGGCCCAGGTAGAAGTACAGTGTTTCATCGAGTCCTGCCAGAATTGTTCAGCTAAAAGCTTGTGCATCGGACAAAACCAATCAAAAGGTCTCCTTACAGTCAGGAATCCCTTGCGGGCATATCCTGGCGATGAAGTTGAGATTGAAATCCCGGATACGAAATACAGTAGAGCCTTGATCTTGCTCTTTGGATCGCTTCTCGTTGCTTCTCTGTTGGGAATAGCATTAGGATCATTGCTATCTCCTCTCTTGCCTTTCACCTCCTCGGTGTCCAGCCTTCTTGGCCTCCTTTTTGCTCTTATTATAGCTGGTATTGTCCTCTTTCGTTATTTCCGGGCAAAAAACAAAGCATCTCTCTATCCCGTGATCATAAATATAATGAAAAAAGGAGAGGGCCAGGGATAGACGCAGTTTTTTTAGAATAATATTCTACGCGTCCCATATCTCCCTGGGGAGAAAACGGATTATCTGTGCTCCTTATCATTTTCTTCTAGAAATCAAGGGTCCTCAATAAAAAGGATCTTGTTATATAGAATCAGGAATCGGTTATAAACGCCCTTTTTTTTATCAAGCCGGTGGTTTGGAAATGAAGAAAAAATACCTTTAGGGATTTTTCTCCCGGTACGCCCGTTTATAATTTCATGGGCATGAGGACATATACATACTCTATCTCCTCTTCAACTTCAGGTTTTATAAGAACGGAACTGTTTGTGTCTTTAAGTTCGAAACGAACTGTTTCTGCACTGACTGTAGCCAGGAAATCAAGGAGATACTGAGAGTTAAATCCAATTTCTAAATCTTCTCCCGTATAGTCAACATCGACTTTATCTCGAGCTTCTCCTATCTCCGGATTGGATGAGAAAAGTTTTATCTTGTTTTTTTCTAAATAAAATTTTATTCCTTTGGACCTTTCTGTCGAAAAAAGAGAAACTCTCCTCACCGCGTCTGTTATTTCTTCTTTTGAAACCGTGAAAGTGTTGGGGTTGTCTTTAGGGATGACAGCTTCATAATTTGGAAATTTTCCCTCGATAATCCTTGAAATCAACGTCCTGTTCTTTACCTTAAAAAAAAGGTTGCTTTCATCTAGGTCAAATTCTATCGAATCATCCTCAAACTTTCTCAACTCACTCAATGTCTTTTTGGCCACGATTGCCCTTATTTCATTTGATAGCTTCATTTTTTCTATGGCACTTGAAGTATACGCCAGTCTATGTCCATCTGTACTCACCAGCTCCATCGAATTATCCTTGAGTATCAAGAGGGCACCACTCAAATAGTATCTTTGTTCTTGAGTTATGGCATAGTAGACCCTGTCTATCATGTCTTGAAATTTGTCCAGTGGAAGAACGATATTTTTTTCAAACTTAGGTTCCGGAACCTGAGGATAATCTTCTTTGGGCAAGCAAAGAACTTTAAACTCGCTTGCTCCGGATGTTATCTCCATAGTAAGATCTTTGCTCTCTTTGAAGGTAACTGTCTCACCGTCAGGAAGAGATTTTACAATTTCAAAAACCTTCCTTCCTGATATTGTTATAGAGCCTTCCTCCTCAACCTTGGCTGGAAAATGAGTTTTCAAGCCAACCTCAAGATCAGTGCCCTTAAGCTCCACTTCACTCCCTGAAGCACTAACCAGAATATTGGCAAGAATCGGCATTGTGTTTCTCTTCTCAACAATTCCATGAAGGAGTTGAAGTTCAGTAAAAATATCCTCTTTTTGAATAGAAAATTTCATTTTTCCACCTTTTCCTAAAATATAATAATATTAATTTAATATATTTTTAAGATAAGTAATAATATAAATAAAAGCAAATGAAAAGTGAAAATACTTTATAAAGTGTTGATTCTTCTACTGAATATAGCTAATCAGATTGTTTAATTCTTTGTTGAATTCTGGGTCTTCGTTGTGCATTTTCTCTATTTTCCTTATGCTATGGATAACAGTTGTATGATGTTTTCCACCGAATTTTTTACCGATTTCAGGAAGAGAAGCTTTTGTTAGTCCCTTGGAGAGATACATGGCAATCTGACGAGGGAAAGCAAACTTTGGTGAGTTATTTTTTGATTTAAGCTGAGAGGGCTTTATCTTAAATTGATGACAAACGATCTTTTGAATTTTTTCAATAGTCACTACAGTCGAAGAAGAATCTAACAAGCTCCTCAATGCCTCTTTTGTAAGGTCTAAATCAATTTTTTCACCCTTCAAAGAAGCGAAGGCAATAACTCGCCGTAAGTATCCCTCTAAAACCCTTATATTGGAATGAACCTTATCGGCAATGTAGAGGGCCACACTTTCAGGTAAATCGACTCCTTCTAGATCTGACTTCTTTTTGAGGATAGCGATCCTTGTTTCGATGTCAGGGGGTTTAAGGTCCGCAATCAATCCCCACTCAAAACGAGAACGAAATCTTTCTTCAAGATGAGGGATTTCTTTAGGGGGGCAATCGCTGGAGATAACTATCTGCTTCTGGCCGTCGTAAAGATGATTGAATGTGTGGAAAAACTCCTCCTTTGTCCTTTCTTTTCCAGAAAGATAATGAATATCATCCATCAAGAGCACATCTACATTTCTGTATTTTTGGCGAAAGGAAAGTATTTTCCCGTATTGAAGATGGTTAATCAGGTCGTTCATAAATTGCTCGGTTGTTATGTATAATACTTTCAACCTGCTGTTATTGAGAACAATAAAATGTCCTATAGCATTCATTAAATGCGTTTTTCCTAGGCCGGCACCGCCATAGATATAAAGCGGATTGTATGATTTTGCAGGATTCTTGGTTACTGCTGTGGAGGCTGCATGGGCGAATTCATTACAGGATCCGACCACGAAATTTTCAAAAGTATAATTCGGGTTTAGGTTTGGATTTAGCAGAGTTCCTCGCTTTGATTTTCTCTCTTGAGGGGAGCGCCGCATGAAAACCGTGGAGTCTTCATCAAAGATAAATTTTATGTTAAAAACTTTCCCGTAGAGTTCCTGGGAACAGCTGTTTATCATGCTTGAATAATGATAAGAAAGCCAGTCTTTGAAGTAAGAATTAGGAACCTTTATGTAGAGTGAGTTGGTTTCCTGTCCTATGTATGATGTTGGCTCAAACCAGGTTTCATAGCTATTTTTATCGATCTTTTCTTGAAGAGCAGCCAGGATTTGAAGCCAAGGGTTTTGTTTATCTTTAGCTTCCATTTTTGTGTATTAGATTTCCACAGGTTTATCCACAAATGTGGAAAAACCTTCGTTGTATGCTGGTTAATGGCTGAGAAGGCTTGCGTACTATAGCACCCTTGTGGGTGGATTTCAAGAAGTTTATATTAAATTTTTAAAAATCAAATCCTATCCAAAATCTAGTCCTGAAATCCCCTTTTTTGTCCCAATCCCAGGGCTTTGATATATCTGGAAACTCAAGTCTTTTGACAAATTCAATATGTATCGGAAGACCGAGGAAGAAAAATTGAAATCCATACCCGTATGATCCAATGGCGTCAATTCCGCGAAATTCTGGAAGTCCATCCTCGTCCCATCCAGTAAATTCCATGGCAAACACAGCTGGATATCCTTTGATTTTTGATCGAGTGATATCGAAGAAAAGGGTTCCCCGGACAGGCCCTATTCGGCCGATAATTGTCGAGGCTGCATTTATCAAAGGGAGCCTGAATTCAAGGTTTGCATACCACCCTTCGTTGCCGATAATAGTATAATAGCCAGCAGAACGGACCTGGTTATTTCCTCCCCAATAAAAAACAAATGGATTTTTTCCTCGACTGAAAAAGCCTTTAAAGCGTAAAGCAAAGAGCGTATTTGAACCAATCCTGATATATTTCCGAAGGTCTGTTTCAACAGTTGTGTTCTGTAAAAAACTGCTGGAAACTGGGAGGGCTTGAGATACAGATAGCATGAAAGTGTTTCCAGCAATTGGTCCGTAGGGATTTTTGAAGCGAGTGGTTTCCCCGATAAGGGAGAAACTTGCTGAAAGTACGCTTCCATTCCAAAACTGGCCATATGTACCAGGAGATGGATAGAGATAATCTTCTTCGTAATTATAATAACCAATCGACGCTTGTGTTCGATAGTACTTATTAAAAGGATAAAAAGCGCTCAAGCTTGCGCCTGTAATTTTTCGGGTAGCTATGGCATCAAAGTGAGTTTCATAACGGCTGTAGTAAAAGGGATCATAATATGAGCTAAGGTAATAATACTGGGTAAATTGAAAAGCATTGAGATTGTACTGAAGTCTTCTTTTTTGATTTAAAAAAGAAAATTGATAAGAGCGGTACTGTCTTACCTGGTAGGCCATCAAGAAGAAAGTATAGTCCCCAAATAAATCAGAAAAACTTAAGGCGGAACCGCCGTAGATTGAACCGTCAGTGGAAACGATAGTGTCAATAGGCGGCCTTGAAGTAAGATACAATTTACCCATGCCTTTATAGGGTTTAATTTCCTTTTTGTCTATATCCAAAGAGATGATGGGTTCAAACCTCTTGAATTCCTCATCTGGTGATGCCTCTTTAAAAGTTATGGTTTTTTCCACTTCCCCTTCAAGCTCGCTTTTAAAAACTTGGAATGCCCCTTTGTTGAACGAAGCAAAAATGACCTTTTGCGGATCGTTGGGAAGAGGGATAGGGAAGAAATTGCCGGTCCTGACATCTGTATAACGCGTGAGTTCTCCAGTTTCAAGATTCAGGGAATAAATATTATAAGCGTCCCTCATATCGCCCGAGAAATATAATTCTTTAGAATCACGCGAAAAATGGGGGGAGATTGTGTTCCCTTTCCCGAAAGTCAACTGTGTCCTTTTTTTCAAATCGTTTAGGGGAGAGAGAAAGAGCTTGTCATAAGTATCAAGATGAATTGTATAGGCCACCTTGGTCCCGTCTGGAGAGATCATCGGTGCTTTCTCGAAAAAGTCGTCTTCAGTTAAATTAAGGATTTTTTCGGTTGAAAGGTTTATCTTGAAAATGTCATGAAATCCTTCATGAAACGCTGTAAAGAGTAGTTCCTCTCCCTGGGGGAAAAAACAGAGGGAAGAGGGCTGGTCAACAGGAATCTTAATCTTTCTCAGGATTTTTTCGGTTAGGACGTTGAGTATAAAGAGGGAATGTTTTTGTCCGGCGCGAGCAAAAAAAGCTATCCTGTCTCCATCAGGGGACCAAGCTATATCTTTTCCTTTCGAAGGGTCAATTTCGAATTTAATGTATTCGTACTTGAGAGTGTACCCTTTTGTTATGTTTTTAACGACGGAGCCATCCTTCGTTGAGATGAGAACGATATCGATATCATAGTCTTTAACGTTTTGGGTCAAGACGGCGACGATATCCCCTGAAGGAGAAACATCATGGGAAAGGGAAAAATAATAAGGATTTAGCGGGAATTCAGGGCCAAGAGGTATACTGTAATCTTCTGGATTCTCCCTTAAAAGAAAATCCTTGTGTTTAGCGCGGAGATATTTTTTAAATTCATGATTAAAATCTTTGTACTCCATGTTGAAGGCTCTTTTTATAGGATTTCTCCTTCCTATAAAAGGAGAGCGCTTCAGAGAGTGCCAGAACTCCCTTATCCCGTTTTTTCCGTGTTTAGACTCGATGAAATCATATATTGCGTGGCCGAAGTCATAGGCGGGTGGGCGAGGCAAAGGATAGCGGGAGTAGAGACTCCCTGATGTTGTGAGCTCGGGGATTCGGTCGTTGAGAACAGCGTCTCTGACGATTAGGGATGACCAGGAAGACCAGTTCTCAGTGTTATACTCGGCAAGACCTTCCATTATCCAAAGCGGGGGTTGATTCACGGCATACATCACGCCGCCCGGACCTCCCCAGAGGAGGTCATACTCGAAAATATGGGTTAATTCGTGCTCTATGAGATCCTGAATTTCATCAAGAGTCATATCTCCTTGAATAGCGATACGATAAAGAACTGGCTCTGCAACTCCCAGGACTCCTGCGGGCAGTTGAAAAAGATTTGTCTGCTCAAAATCCGTAGATGTTTTGTAAAAAATGAGGGGAACAGAAGAAGATAGCGGATGCTTGAGCTCTGTGCTTATTCTTTGATAGGCGCTTTCAGCCATTTCTGCAATATTTTTTAAAACTTTAATGCTATCGGTGTAATAGTAAATGTTGAAATGCTCAGTCTTGTAAGAGTTCCAGTTAAATTTTTCATACAGGACTTTATTTTTTCCGTAGTAAGGGAAATACATGGTTTGGGCAATACTCAAGGGTGCGCAGAGGATGAGGAAAAAGAGAAAAAAGATGTATTTTAAGTAATGTTTCATGGTAGCGCTCCTTGTTTAATCGTAGATAAGATATCTTTCTTGGATGCTTGCTTCGCCAAGAATGTTGCGGAAAAACTTTGCCTTTACTCTCTGGATAAGCTCAAAGAAGGCAAAAGGGGCTGTCTGTTTTGGGTTTTCAAAGCCTTTGGATTCTTTAAAATTTCTTTTATACAAGGCCTTTCCTGTTTTGGCATCAATAATATAGAGGTCAAGGTTAAGGGTGTAGAATCTTCGCTCAGCCAGGCTCCTTTTTTTAGAAACAAAGGGGTCTTCAAAACGCGCTTTCTGTTTTTGTAAAATGGCCTTTCGGATTTCTTCAGTGTATTGAACGCCTCCAGTGAAAAGAACAGCCTCTTTCCGGTCTGGTAATAAATTTTTCCAGAAGGCTTCATTTTTAAACGGCTCTTCTTCAAAAGTGATTTCTTTTATGGAAACCGTCCCGTTGAAGTTCTGGCCTATCTCGAAGGAAAAATAATCTACGAGCTCTTGATTCAGATCAAAATCTTTTGTTTCTTCCTCGATCAAAAAATTGGTGATAACAATTTCGCTAAATTGATCTAGGTTGAAGGCAGTCCTGCCAGGAACTTCAATCTTTAATTTCCAGTAGTCGTTTGAGGCACAGGAGAAAGAGAATAAGAGTGAAAGGACCAGGACTATCTTAATTTTTTTCATCTTTTTTGTCTTTATTGAAAGGTTCACTATTTTTATTAAAGTTTTGATAATTGGCTTTTATATGGGCATTTCCAGGGCTAAGCTTTAAAGCGATCTCGTATTCATTTTTTGCTTCTTCCCAAAGACCTTTTTTTTCATAGGCAACGGCCAGGTTGTTGTGGGCAGCAGCAGAATTTGGGTCGGAGAGGACTACTTTTTTCCAGCGAAAAATGGCTTCATCCCATAGATCTTGCCTTGCAGCCTGGATACCAAATAAGAGCTGGTTGTCCAGAAGCTGTCGAGCACAGCTTGAAAAAGAGATTACAAATAACAGGAGAACAAGAAGATAAAATGTAAGTTTTTTATGCATTCAGAGCCTACATTAATTAAGGTACTTCTTTTTCAATCCTTCGTCAAGATACACTCGGGTTAGGCCTTGCCATCGAGAAGAGATCTTTTTCCGTGCTCTCGCCCTAATAGCATTCCCTAGGATAAGGCCAGACCCTATATATGCAAATTTCATACCAAATTATAGGGTAAAATATCAGAGAGAAAAGAATTCTTGTTGTCACAAAAAAGAGACATATGTATAATAGGTAAGAAAATATACAGAGGAGGACGACATGGGTAGCTGGCTTGAAGGGAAAACCTTGGCCAAAAAAATAAAAGAGAAAGTAAAAAATGATGTGGCTCTATACTTGAAGCAGGAGAAGGAAGTTCCAGGATTAGCAGCAATATTGGTAGGAGAAAACAGGGCGTCTAAGGTTTATTTGCGAACCAAGGAGAGAAACTGCGAAAGGTTGGGCATCCACTCAGAAATTATATGTCTTCCTAAAGATATAGAAGCATCTCTTTTAAAGGCTAAGATCGAGGAGTTGAACTCCAGGGAAGATGTAGATAGTATCCTTGTGCAGCTTCCTTTGCCATCCTCGTTCAATGCTCCCGAGATAATTGCCTCTATCCATCCGGAGAAGGATGTAGATGGAGTTCATCCTTTTAATTTAGGGAATTTGATGATGAATCAGGAAGGATTAAAGCCGTGCACGCCGTTGGGGATAATAGAGCTTTTGAAATCTCGAGAGATACCGATTGCAGGGAAAAGGGTAGTTATTATAGGCAGGAGTCGTCTTGTAGGCAAACCCCTGGCTGCCATGGTTACCAATGAAAACGGAACCGTGACTATCTGCCATTCTAAAACGGAGAACCTACCTCAGGTATCATCAGAGGCGGACATTCTTGTTGGGGCAATAGGCCGGGGGGCATTCATAACTCCTGAGTTTGTAAAACCGGGCGCCGTAGTTGTGGACGTGGGAATGAATAATCTCACAGATAAGTCTAAAGTAGAGCAAATGTTTGGGCAGGATGAAAAAAGGCTGAAGGACCTCAAGGAGAAAGGGTATACTCTTATAGGCGATGTCCATCCTCAGGTTATAGATAAAGCCGATTTTTTGACTCCAGTGCCTGGGGGAGTTGGACCATTGACAGTGGCCATGCTTATGAGGAATACTCTGGAAGCCTTTAAGCAGAGACGGAATTTAGCCTAATAAAGGGATAAACGTTAAAAATATCTTTGGATTTTTGCTTAAGATGTGGTATAAAAAGTTACTTTAAGAGAACGAAAATGCCAAAAGTATGCAAGATTTGTGGAAAAGGACCTTTTTTTGGACACAGCGTGAGTCATTCCCATAAAGCCTCCAAAAAAAAATGGAAACCGAATTTGCAGCACGTTAAAGCTAAGACAGATTCAGGGAACAGGCAAATATGGGTTTGCACCAGGTGTCTTCGTTCCGGGAAAGTAACCAAGGTAACCAAGGGGCCGGTAACCAAGTAACCAAGGGGCCGTTCCCAGGTTTACATTCTTTCGACAGAAGAAATCTCTTTTATAGCCGAAAGCTTTTTCATCAT
>SOIV01000126.1 GCA_004377005.1 Candidatus Aminicenantota bacterium
AGCTTGATTTCGGTCATCTCTTCGATAGCGTATCTAAGGCCTTCTCGGCCGAATCCAGACTCCTTCACTCCGCCGTATGGCATGTGGTCGACTCGAAAAGTGGGGATATCGTTGATGATAACACCTCCCACATCCAGGACTTCAAAAGCTTGAAAAGCTTTTTTCAAGTCACTTGTGAAAATTCCAGCTTGAAGGCCATAGATTGAATGATTGACTCCTCTTAAAGCTTCCTCAAAATCTTTATAGCGGTAAATGACCACAACCGGCGCAAATGCTTCTATCCAGGAGATGCGAAGTTCGGGCTTGACGTTTTCCAGTATTGTCGGCTCAAACATAACTCCATCTCTTTTTCCTCCCAGGACGGTGCGGGCGCCGTTTTCAACTGCCTCTTCGACCCATTCCTCTGTCTGTTTTGCAGCATCAAGGGTTATCATGGGTCCGATATCCGTCTCTTCCTCAAGGGGATTTCCCATTTTGAGTTTCTTTGTAGCTTGGATGAAATCGGCCATGAACCGGTCATAGATTTTCTCGTGGAGAAATATCCTCTGAATGGATATGCAGATTTGCCCGGAGTAAGAAAAGGAACCCATTATCATCCTGGGAAGGGCAAAATCCAGGTTTGCATCAGGCTCTATGACGACGGCTGCATTCCCTCCAAGTTCAAGCGTCACCTTTTTTTTGTAGGCCCTCTTTTTAAGCTCCCAACCAATAGCCGGGCTTCCAGTGAAGGTGACCATTTTGACCCTCTCATCCGTAAGGAGAATATCGGCTGCCTCATATCCAGAGGGAACGATGTTTACTCCGCCTTGTGGATAATCTGTCTCGTTTATGATTTCACCGAGAAGGATGGATGTTATTGCCACCTGGGAGGCAGGCCTTAAGACAACCGTATTACCCGAAGCGATGGCTGGTGCAACTTTATGAGCGACAAGATTAAGCGGGAAATTGAAGGGAGAAATGGCAGAGATTACACCGATAGGGAAGCGTCTCACTAAGCCCCAGCGCTCCTTTGTTTGGGCACTCAGGTCAAGGGGAATGATTTCTCCACCTATTCTTTTGGCTTCTTCAGACGCAATTTTAAATGTGTTTGCTGCTCTTTCAACCTCTGTCCTGGATGCCTTGATTGTTTTTCCACCAGAGAGAGTTATTGACTTTGCCAGTTCTTCCTTTCTTTTTTCAATTCCTGAAGATATTTTCTCCAGGACATGAGCACGTTCCAGACTTGAGAGTTTTTTTGTTTCTGAGAAGGCTTCATGGGCGGCGGAGACAGCCTTTTCTGTTTTATCTTTTTCGGCAAAATAGACTTTACCAACAACATTCTGATCATAAGGAGATTTAATTTCTTGCTTGCTTTTTGATACTTCCCATTTCCCTTTAATCAATAACTTGTATTCTCGCATTTTTCATCCCTCCCTCATCCTTTATATAATTGCTTCAACATCATCGCATCCTGCTCTAAGTTAGGACTTTCACAAATGATCGTTCCTTCAACTCCATAGTCCTTCAAAGCTTGAATCCAGTCATCAAAACGGAAATCGGAATCTCTCAGGTTCAAATGCTTCTTTTCTCCTTTATCGTTGTAATCAACTCCAGATATATGAATGTGCATGTTTTTAATGGCCTTGCTTCCCAGCTTTTTTTCGATTTTTCTAAGGATTCGGTGGAATTCACTGTAGCTGTTTGCTTTTCCTTCCCTTGCATGGATATGGCAGAAGTCGACACAGGGCAGGATTCCATCCACCTCGCGGCACAGATAAAGAATATCCTCGAGCGAGCCGAACTGCGTCCTTTTTCCCAATATTTCCGGCCTGAGCATAACCGGAGTTCTATCTGATTTTAAAATGGAAACAACCTCCTTCAATCCTTCCTTGATGGTTTGAGAGGCTTTTTCAGGTCCAACTCCTCCATAGTAGCCAGCGTGAAAGACAACACTCTTTGCGCCACAAATCTCGGCCATCCTGGCTGAGCGCAAGAGTCTTTCCTGACTTGCCAGCCTTTTTCCTTCCTCGGCCGAATTCAAGTTTATATAATAAGGAGCGTGAACACTGAGGGCCACATTGAGTGCTTTTGCTTCTTCTTTTATCTTCTGAGCCAAGTCAGTTCCCATCTTCACGCCTTTGACAAACTCGATTTCCAGGCATTCAAGGCCCATTTGGGCAATTTTCCCAATACCGGCTAAAGTGGAGGATGGAGAAGCTGATAAAGGCACTCCTGCTGTGCCAAAAAGAAGTTTATTAGAAGCAGAGGTCATCGGCCTCTTCCTTTTCAGAGTTGAGAAATTCGCTCACAATCTTCAGGGCACAGAATTCACCACACATGGAACAGGCCGTAGATTTTGACTTTCTTTTCTTTCTTATATCCTGGAATTTATGGGGGTCTAAGGCATATTTCTGCTGCTCTGTCCAATCGAGGTTTTTTCGGGCTTCAGATATTTTTAAATCTCTATCCAGAGCGCCCTTGACACCCTTAACGATATCAGCTGCATGGGCAGCAATCTTTGCGGCGACGAGGCCAACCCTTACATCGTCGACTGATGGGAGGCCGAGGTGCTCGGAAGGCGTGACATAACAGAGGAAATCTGCTCCAGCCGCAGCAGCTATAGCTCCCCCTATGGCTGAGACTATATGATCGTAGCCCGGGGCTATATCCGTGACCAGAGGACCTAAAACATAGAATGGCGCTTCGTGGCAGACACGCTTCTGGAGTTTTATGTTCATCTCAACTTGGTCGAGAGGGATATGTCCTGGCCCTTCCACCATGACCTGGACGTTCTGTTCCCATGCTCTCTTAACCAGTTCACCCATAGTTAAGAGTTCTTCTAACTGAGGCCGATCAGTGGCATCCAGAACGGAACCGGGTCTGAGTCCATCTCCCAGGCTTAGGGTTATGTCGTATTTATGAGCAATTTCAAGCAGCCGGTCGAAATGGGCATACAGAGGATTTTCCTTCTGGTTGTGGAGCATCCAGGCCACATGAAAGGCTCCGCCTCGAGAGACAATATCACCAACCCGTCCCTGTTTCTTCAATCTTTCTATGCCTTTTGATGTCAGCCCGGCATGGAGTGTCATGAAATCTACACCCTCTTTGGCCTGGGTCTCGATGGCCGAAAATATGTCGTCTTCAGTCATGTTGACGATAGAATTCCGCTGCTCAATGGACTCGATGGCTGCTTGGTAGACAGGCACTGTGCCCAATGGAATCCGGGCTTTCTTGAGGATCATCTTGCGGATTTTCGTAATATCACCACCTGTGCTCAGGTCCATAAGCGTATCAGTGCCATATTTTAAGGAGATCTCGACTTTTTTCAGCTCGTTTTCTTCCTGAGGAAAGTCCATAGAAGTTCCGATGTTGACATTAACTTTTGTGCTGAGTTTCTGGCCAATACCTACAGGATGAATAGGGGAGTGGTTTGGATTGTGAGGGATAACAACCTTTCCCTGCGCAACTAAATTGAGTAGCTTTTCAGGAGCAACTCCTTCCTCATCAGCTACCTTTTTTAGAGATGGTGTGATATTACCTTTTCTTGCTTGTTCTATCTGGGTCATTTAATGCCTGG
>SOIV01000287.1 GCA_004377005.1 Candidatus Aminicenantota bacterium
AAAAATAGAACTTTGTTCAATTTCTATTATAAATGATCTAAGAGAGTCTTTACTCCTATCAGAATAAGGATTAATCCCCCCAAAAGTCCCGCTCTTTTGCCGACTAACCGGCCAAGAAACGGTCCTATCTTTACACCAAGGACAGTCATAATAAAAGCGACCAGGCCGATGACAATAGCTGGATAGAGGATAGCCACATGAAGGGCAGCAAGGCTTAAACCCACTGCCAAAGCATCAATGCTGGTAGCAACAGAGAGTACGAAAAGAGATATGCCTTTTGTGGGATCAGCCTTAATATTTTTAATTTTTTTTCCGCGCTTAAATGATTCATAAATCATTTTTCCGCCCACGATAACGAGCAGGCTAAAGGCAACCCAATGGTCAAAAGGCTCTATGTACCTCACCAAGATATTTTGCGTGGCATACCAGCCAACGAGAGGCATCATGAATTGAAAAAAGCCAAAGTGCGAGGCCAGTCTCAGAGTCTGGCGTTTTGTTATTGTTTCAAGGCTTGAGCTTATCCCCACGGAAACGGCAAAGGCATCCATTGCCAGGGCTAAGGCTATGGCAAAAACAAGAAATAAATTCATGCTTTCATACAAAGGTCTCTCATTATATCAAAAGCAGAAAAGAGAAGAAATCTGAAAGAGGAATGTTTTGTATTTCTGGCGGGAAAAAGCGCAATAAAGATCTACTTTTACCATTAAACCATTATCCATATAATAAAGTATGATAGTATATTTGTTTGATAAAGTTTATTACTTAACATTATCTTTTCCCTCTATTAAAAAGGAAAAGAAATAATTCAATTAAAAACTATGAATCTGAATGAATCAAATACCTAATGAAAAATACAATAATGCTCAGGGGAGTCAGGGTTCACAACCTAAAAAATATAAATCTTGATATTCCCCTTAATAAATTCATTGTGGTAACCGGTGTTAGCGGCTCGGGGAAATCTTCTCTGGCTTTTGATACCTTGTACGCAGAGGGGCAGCGCCGTTACATCGAATCCCTCTCTTCTTATGCCCGTCAGTTTCTGGAGAGGATGGAAAAGCCAGATGCTGACCTCATAGAAGGAATCACTCCCGCTATCGCCATTCAGCAAAAGGCTGTTACAAAAAATCCGCGTTCCACTGTGGCCACTGTTACGGAAATCTATGATTTTTTAAGAGTTCTCTTTGCCCGAATAGGAACCGTACACTGCATCAAGTGCGGACAGCCTGTCAAAAGAGATACAGTTGACGCTATTGTCGAGACACTCTACACCCTCCCTCCAAAAACAAAAATATGGATCTCCTTCTCCTGGCCTCTGAAAAAAGGCACAGCCGCTCTTAAAAAAGGCGGCTTTTTCCGGATCATTCATAGAAACAAAATCATGAATCTTAACGATGTCAAACTCGAAAAGAGAAAAAAAATTGATATTCTTGTCGACAGGATGACTTTGGAAAGAGACGAGAGAGAAAGGTTGGTAGATTCTCTGGAGATCGCTTTAAAGAAAGGAGAAGGGAAAATCAAAGTTCAGACAGACAAGCACCGGGAGTTCATTTTTTCTGATAAGCTCGAGTGCAAGAGGTGCGAGATTGTCTACGAGGACCCGTTTCCCAATTTCTTTTCATTTAACAGTCCTCAGGGCGCTTGCCCCACATGTCATGGCTTCGGCGATCTGGCAGTGCTTGATGAGGATAAGATTATTCCTGACAAAAACAAGTCTCTTGAAGAAGGAGCCATAGAGCCCTGGACAAAGCCAGTCTCCCGGGGAAAGATGGATGAACTGATTTTTGAAGCAAAGAAAAGAGGAATTGCCGCAGATATTCCCTTTAAGGATTTAAAAGAAGAAGAAAAGAAATTTATCATGGATGGAGGTGACGGTTATCACGGGATCAAAGGTTTCTTTGATTGGCTCCAGAAAAAAAAATACAAGGTCCAAGTGAGAGTCTTCTTAAGCCGCTATCGAAAATATGAACCTTGCCCCGATTGCAAGAAGATGCGTCTCAATCCTCAAGCGCTGAGCGTCAAGATAGAAGGACTTTCCATAGGTCAAGTCGTTCAGATGACAGTTCAGCAGGCCCATGAGTTTTTTAAGAGGCTCAAGATTTCTCCTTTTCAAAAACTCGTGGCTGAAAAACTCATTGAGGAAATCCAGAATAGACTAAAATTTCTGTTAGAAGTTGGCTTGGATTATATAACCCTGGACCGCATGACTTTCACTTTAAGCGGAGGAGAAGCACAAAGGATAAATCTGGCTGCAGCCCTGAGTGCACCTCTTGTAGGCACCCTCTTTGTTCTGGATGAGCCGAGTATCGGCCTCCATGCTAGGGACAACCACCGCCTGGTGGAGATCCTTGGATCTTTAAAAGAGATCGGAAACACAGTGATGGTGGTCGAGCATGATCCAGAAATCATAAAATCTGCTGATAATTTGATTGATCTAGGGCCCAGAGCAGGTGAGGAAGGAGGAGAAGTTATCTTCAGCGGACCCATGGAAGAATTTCTCAAGAATCATGATTCCCTCACTGCTCAATATCTGAGGGGAGAAAAAGAGATAAAAATTCCAGAAAACCGTAGGATATCCAGGAGCTTTATAGAGATAAAAGATGCTCACAAGCATAATCTCAAACATCCGGATGTAAAACTCCCTCTGAACACATTCACCTGCATAACTGGAGTTTCAGGCTCAGGAAAAAGCACTTTACTCAATGATGTTCTCTACCAAGGCTGGCTGGGCGAAGCAAAGGATGGATATAAGGAAATAAAGGGGAAAGAGCAGATCGACAGAATCATCATGGTCGATCAGTCTCCACTCAGTACCTCACCCCGCTCCATTCCAGCCACTTACACCAAGGCCATGGATGAAATCAGAGAGCTTTTCAGCCAAGCAAGAGAGGCAAAAGCTCTTGGATATAAGCCCGGCTTTTTCTCTTTTAACACTCCTGGAGGAAGATGCGAGCAATGCAAAGGTGCTGGCCAGCATATTGTAGAAATGCAATTTCTCTCTGATGTAGTATTGACCTGTGAGGCCTGCAATGGGAAAAGGTACAAAAGCGATATTCTCGAGATCAAATACAAAGGAAAAAACATTGATCAAGTCTTGCAAATGACCGTTTCTGAAGCTTTTGATTTTTTCTCTGAGCAGGCAAAGATCAGGAAAAAACTGACTCCGCTTGTGGAAGTGGGGTTGGGGTATTTGAAACTAGGCCAGCCCACGACAACCCTATCTGGAGGAGAGCTTCAGAGGATCAAACTTGCTTATCACCTCATCCACCAGAGAGAAAAAAGAACTCTCTATCTCTTTGACGAACCCACAATCGGCCTCCATCCTGATGACATCTCAGTGCTCCTCCGCTGCTTTCAAAAGTTAGTAGAGAAAGGGCATACAGTTATAGTTATCGAGCACAACCTGGATGTGATCAAATGCGCTGATCATATTATCGATTTGGGACCAGAGGGAGGAGAAAAAGGAGGCGAAATAGTAGCTCAAGGGCCTCCTGAAGAAATCATCAAATCAAAAAAATCTCACACTTCCCGCTACCTGAAGAAATATCTTCCTTAGA